>CAUQGR010000041.1:0-14706 GCA_963517545.1 uncultured Streptococcus sp.
AACTACTCAAGGTGTTGGTATCAAAGTTGACGTAAACTCACTTTAATCAGTAGTTAATGTAATGTAAAAAAGTTGAAGACGCCGTGTCTCAACTTTTTTTGATTTCGAAATATTTTCTTATAAGCTAAATTTAAGTTACTGTTGTTATTCTTAGGGGCACGTGTTTCAATACAATACTCTTTAAGCGTATTTAAATTGGTTTTATACTAAAGCATTGATCATCGTTAATGAAAAATAGAAAAATCTCTAATGAAATTAAAAAACACTCATTCAAACTCAATAATTACCAGTTAGAATACTTGAATGCTATAAATTTAAATGTTATAATAAGTTAAAGTGTTTACAATCATATAGCAATCTTTTTTAAGATGTTCTCCTCTTAATATTACTAAAAAATTTAAGGGGGGGGCTTTTTATTTGCCCTAATGCTTTAAATCAACACGAATAAAATAAATCAAGGAGGTTGAATCTCATGAAGAGAGGTCAACAAGATTTTCGAACGGAAAGATACCTTCGTTATGGTATCCGTAAGTATAGTTTTGGGGCGGCATCGGTAGCGATTGCGGCTGGTTTGATGTTTCTTGGAGCTGGTGCGGTATCAGCAACAGAAGTAGAAGGAGTTAATGAAACATCTTCAACAACGACTCCAACACCGACCATAGGCGATGAGGGGGCTAATCAAGGTGCTAACTCATCTAAACCTACTACTTATGACGCAGCGCCAGTTCTAACTAGGGATGCTAGTGAAGATACTGCCTCATCCCAAGCTAGCGATGAGAATACAGAAGCAGCGACAACTGAATCCTCTACAGAAACAGTTGCAGATAAGACTATTCTTAAGGATACAATCTCTGACTTGGAACTAGGATTATCTAAGATTGCTCGTTCTAAAGTTCCGGCATCTACTATTGAAAATGCAGAGAAAGTACTGGCAGATGCGAAAGCAATCCTTGCCAAAGGAAATGCAAGCCAATCAGAAGTGGACACAGTCGCTAAAGCGAGTCGTTCACAAGTCTCGATTATTGCAAGTATGCCTAAAGTTCTTGGAGTAACACCAGCTGAATCAGAAAATAAGGTAGAAGCAATATCAGCTACCCCAATAGCAACTGAAGCTGAAAAACCGGTTGAGCCAAGTCTAGCTGAAGAAAAAACAGCTGAAGAAGCAAAGGCAGAGTTGGCAACAGTGCAAGAAGACCTTGCTAGCTATTTACCACAAGCAGAGAAATTGGCTACAGACCTTGCAGTGATAGAGAAGGCAAAAGCAAGTCTCCAACTGATCAAATCAAGCCTTGTGGATGAAAGTATCACAATCCCTGAACTTGAAAAACGTGTGCAAGAAGCAAAACGTGTACGCAACAGCCTTGTAAACCTTGTAACAGGCTCAAACTCAGGTAGTCGTGATAGCCGTAATGGTCAAGATATGAAAGAGGGAAGTCAGCTGCTAACAGCCAGCGACTATATCTCAACTTCAAATGGGGATGGAACTTACACAACTAAAGCTAGCTCTCCAACAAAAGAGAATCATACTGGTAAGGATATTTATACATTCACTTCTACTGTAGCGACAAGGGGAGATGTTTCTACTGACCGAAGAAGTGGGGATATCAGCACCTTAGAAACTATTGTTTATTCCAATCAACGTTCAGGGGAAGATCATGATCCTGGTAACGCAGGACAGGGAGTCAACAATAAAGGACGAATGGATTATCCTCTAAGCAAGGAACAAGCAGAAGACTTGGCAGCAGAGGCAGAATTTTGGAAAGGGAAACTCCGTATTGATGGTTCGAGGATTTCGAGTGGCAACAATTCAAAATACCAAGCTAACGGTGGATATGAGTATCTAGCTACCCACATTTATCACTATGCTTATGAACAAGGTCAAGATCGCGTTTATATCGATAAAATCAAGGAACGTTTTGACCTAACAGATAATGCTAAGGCAGCTGGTTGGACTATCTCAAATGTTGAACCGACGAATTTACCTAAAGGATTAACCTACAATGCTGCTTCTGATACGATTGAGGGCAAGATTGTTGACAAGAGTATTTCAAATGGGGTATACGATACACGAACCTATATTACTTATACCAATACTCAAACCAATGCAACTGTTCGTGTAGTTTATCGAAACGTCCGTGGGGGGTGGATTGGTTGGCAAGATACTACGCCGCCTACTATAGAAAGTGATAATACAGTCCATAAGGGAACGGTCGGAGAAGAGATTGCACCTGTAGACATCCATTACAAGGATGAGTCAGGTTCCCGTATAGCCTCTACAGGAGCCAATGTTTCCTACACGTTGGCTAATGGTAATAGTGTCACAGTTCGTCATGAATATAGCAATGGGACTTCTGGAATTTCAGGAAATATCTCAACAAATGGGTCAACGGTGGATACAGCTATCCCTGGTTTGACTTATAAACCAAACGCAGGGACTACTCCTATTACTGAAGATGGTAAAACTGTCGGCTATGATGGGAAAGGGCTAATCTCTGGAACACCAACAAAGGCAGGTGTTTACCATGTGACTGCCTACGCGAAAGATTACAACCGTACAGACCGTGCAACTAGTTACAGTTGGAATTATGATACACAAGAAGGTCGTGGAGAATTGACCTTTGTCATCGCACCTAAGGTAACGGCAAAGAACATAGCTACTTATGATACAACCGTACCAGTTACAATTTCAGATGGGGCAACCTATGCAGAAATTACGACACCAGATGGCTCTAAGACTATCTTAAAAACAAATAAGGCTGGCAAGTGGATTGTACAAGAGGGAACAACGAATACCGCGGTTTCTGCTGGAACTGAAGTTGGAACGGTAGGGAATGAATTTTCTCTATCAGTAAAACCTGAAGCGACGGCAGTAGCTGGAGTTTCTAAGATTTCTGTATATGCTAAAACTGAAAATGTTACGGCTAATCTCATGAGAACCAAGGTGGAGTTGAACTCTGCAACAAACGGTACGAAATATACAGCAGTTCTCAATCCTAAATCAGGTCGTTATGAATTAGCTGACTCTGATGCAACGGTGCGAACAGAGTTAAATGATGGCAACGGTAATTATACAATTACCAAACGGGAAGTTTCAACCCGTGCCCAAACAGATGGCTCCATGAAGTTTGACTTGTACGAATATACCAGAACATACAATAATGCGGACAAAGTGACTGCTGTTAACAATGTTGATCTAACTGAGACAGTTTATAACAAGGATGACACAGCAAACACTGATACAGGTAATGGTATGTACATTACTGTTAAGTATGATAAAAATAGTGAGGAATGGTCAGCAAGTGACGGATCTACGATAACAGCCAATAAGACTGGTGATGACACATGGAAAATTGAAACTAGTTCGGGTTATACTGGAACTGTTCGGGGAGTTATGGCAGAAAACACCAGTAATTCTACTATCATCAACTCGAAACCAACTGCTACGTCAACTTCTTACGAGAGTACCTTGAATACGACGGTTAACCTAATCGACCGCCCTGCAGCTGATACTGCAGTAGTTACTGGTGCTAAGGTGAGTGTCAGGGATGCTGAAGATGATAAGTTAGCTGCAAGTACTGCAGAGGATGTATTCAAGGAAAGTCATAAAACAAAAGTAACAAGCATTACTGTTACAGATCCAGATGGCAACACTGTGTTTGCATCGACTACATCTGGAGACGCAGCCAACTATCCAACTGAAACATCTCTTAAATTGACAAAAGTTGGTGTGTATAGTGTTACTGTCAATGTTGTAGATAGTAATACAAACTTGGTTGATGGAACAAATGTTGGGGAGACGACTGCTGGTACAGATCATGGTGCAAACACATCCACAGCGACTACAACCTACACCATTACTGTTAAAGCTGGTATTGAAGGAACGCCTGCAACTACTAGCGACATTCAAGGAGCAGTTCAAAAAGGAAGTCCAAGCTTCAATTTTGATGACGCAGAGAAAACAAAGATTTCTTCTACCACAAACGGTAGAAAAGTTTATAGCTTAGAATCAACAAATGCTACAGATAATACAGGAGCTACTGTAGGTACATATGCAATTAATGCGGATACGGGTGAGGTAACCTTTACTCCTAATCCAACATTTGTTGGAACCCCAAATCCAGCTAAGGTAACATTGACTTTGACAGTGAATGGAGTTGATCCATTAACATCTAGGGCAGATTACACACCAACAGTTGTCGGAGTGAAACCAGAGGGAACGAAGGTATCTTCAACAGATATTCAAGGGGAAATTCAAAAAGGTCAACCAACCTTTACCCCAGGTTCTGCAGAAGTAAATGGAGCTAGAAAAACAGTCCCATTGAAGGCAGATAGCTATAAACTTCTTGATAGTGCAGGTACAGAAGTAGCGGATGGCGCTACAACTCCAGCTTACGCTGCAGCAGATAATGGTAATGTGAAAGCTGGTGATGAGATTGGTACCTTCAGTATTGAAAAATCAACTGGTCTCGTGACCTTTACGCCAACCAATAAAGCTTATGTTGGAGCAGTCAAACCTGTCCAAGTTGTTGTCTCAGATAACAATGGTACGCAACCAGAAGACGATAAACGTGGTGAATACACACCAAACATTGTTGGTGTTACTCCAACTGCAAGTGAAGCTTCAACTACAGGTATTCAGGGAGCTGTTCAAAAATCTGAAGTGGTTCTTAATGCTAAAGATGAAAATGTAAATACCTTGAACTTTAGCAAAGGTAGTGAGACTGTAAATGGAACTGAAAAATCTGTTGATTTAAATGAAGCTACTCTGACTCTAGTAGGAGCTGATGGTGAAGGTAAAGTATCGGTAGCTGGTCAAGGAACATACTCTATCGTAAAAGAAGACGGTAAGTCTTATGTTCAATTCACCCCGGTAGCCACTTATACAGGAAATGTAACTCCAGTAACAGTGAAAATTGCTGATGCTAATGGAACTGAAGCAACAACAACCTATACTCCTAAGATTGTTGGAGTAAAACCAAGCGCAGAATCTTCTAAGACAAATGGAATTCAAGGCGAAACTCAAACTTCTAGCATCGTTTACGATCTAGTTAATAAAGATGAGAATGCTCTAAACTTCGTCAAAGGAACTGCGATTATAAATAGTGAGTCTAAATCAATCGAACTAGATAAAACATCTGTGAAGCTAGTAGGTGCAGAAAATGGAACTGTTAATGGTGACGGTAGCGTTACTGTAGCGAATCAGGGTACTTATAGGCTTGTTAAAGATGCAACTGGAGCCAATGCTGTTACCTTCACTCCGCTTGCTACATTTACTGGAAAAGCACATCCTGTAACAGTAAGTATTACTGATACCAATGGAACTGAAGCAACAACAACCTACACTCCAACCGTCATGCCTGTTAAAGCTTCAGCTGAACCTGCAACGTCTACTGGAACTCAAGGTTCAACTCAAAGTGGTACGCCAATTTACACAGCTCCAGAAGCCGGTACGGGTGTTACCGTCACTCCAATTTATACTTTGGATAACGATTTAACTACTAAAACTGTAGATGGTGTTGGTACTTATACAATTGATACAACTGGTAAAGTAACCTTTGTTCCTGTGGCTAGCTATGTATCAAGTGATGCCAATAAGACAAGTGTAGGAGTAAAAGTTACTTATAGATTAGAGACTGCAGATCAGTCGCAGGCGACAATCACCTCTGAAACAACCTATACTCCAACAGTAAATCCTGTAACCTCTGCAGGAAATGATGTTGCAACGACAAACATCCAAGGTCATACCCAAAAATCAACAGATGAAGGGAAAGCTCTGACTTATACTATTTCTGATACTAGTCATATCACAGCACGTACTTATGCATTGGAAGGTGCAGATAATGATGGTAAAGTAGTGGTAGAGAATGTTGGAACCTACACAGTAGACGATAAAGGTCAGGTAACCTTTGTACCAGTGCCATCTTATGTAGGAACGCCGACTCCTGTGACAGTTGTTGAATCAGCGGTTTTAACTTCTGATGATAAGACTACAACGATTATCACAACTAAATCCATGTATACTCCAACGGTAACAGATGTGACCCCAACAGGTGCTTCATCGGCTACTGAAGGAGCTCGTGGAACTGTTCAAACATCTCCTGTAGTATTTGATACTCCAGATCAAGATAATACAACAGTAAACTTTACTAAAGGTCATGACAAAGTTGAGCTTGATAAGTCTACTCTAACATTAGTTGATAAAACTGGTAAAGAAGTGAAAGAAGTTACAGTTCCGGGAGAAGGAACATATGTACTTAAGGATGGAGTCGTTGAATTTACACCAGAAAAAGATTTCGTAGGGAAAACTTCTGGAGTAACAGTTCAAGTGAAAGACGTCAATGGTAAAGTAGTTTCTGAAACTTATACTCCAACTGTTCGCCCAGATACTAGATATGTAGTTATCGAAAAAGATGGCAAAGAAACAGATTTACTTCCACCTAAAGATGGAACTCAACCTTCAGAACAAATTCCAGGATATAATGTTGTTAGAACTGAAATTGATGAAAAAGGAAATACAAAACACATCTACGAAAAAGTAAGTACCTTCTTCAAGGATAAGGAAGGAAACGAAATTCCTAACTATCCAAGTGAACCGGGAACAGTAGATAAGAAAGACATCCCAGAATACAGATTCGTAGAAAGTAAGAAACTACCAAACGGAGACACAGAACATGTCTACGAAAAAGTAAATACATTCTTCAAAGACAAAGAAGGCAATGAGATTCCAAACTATCCAAGTGAGCCAGGCACAGTAGATAAGAAAGACATCCCAGAATACAGATTCGTAGAAAGTAAGAAACTACCAAACGGAGACACAGAACATGTCTACGAAAAAGTAAATACATTCTTCAAAGACAAAGAAGGCAATGAGATTCCAAACTATCCAAGTGAGCCAGGCACAGTAGATAAGAAAGATATTCCAGAGTACAAATTCGTAGAAACGAAGAAATTACCAAATGGTGATACTGAACATATCTATGAAAAAGTAACATCACCAGTACCAAGTCCAACACCTTCACCTGTTCCTCAACCAAATCCAGGTAAGCAAAATACAACTACTTGGACTGATGAAAATGGAAATCCATTGAAACCAACTGAGCCAGGTTCTAAAGAACCGGGAACAATTCCAGGTTACGAATATGTGAAGACTGTGACAGATTCAAATGGAAATATTAGACATATCTTCCGCAAAGTTGAGATGCCAACTTCAACACCGGTTGAACCAAAACAACCAGTACAACCAGTTTCTCCACAAGAGCCAGAGACCCCAGAGCAACCAGTGACTCCAGAAATGCCAACAGTACCTGAGCAACCAAAACAACCAGTAACACCTAAATATGTTGATGGTCAAAAAGAGTTGCCTAATACAGGTACAGAAGCTAACGCTAGTCTCGCAGCGCTTGGACTTCTTGGAGCCCTAGGTGGATTTGGACTTCTTGCTCGCAAGAAAAAAGAAGACTAAGCTTTCTAATTGACATGATTTGTTTACAATGAACAGATTATCCTTAAAGCTGATGAATCAAATGATTCATCAGTTTTTTGGCCATTCTGACTAGGAGAGGGAGATAGACTGACCAGCGAAATCAGACTCTTATACTCAATGAAAATCAAAGAGCAAACTAGGAAGCTAGCCGCAGGTTGCTCAAAACACTGTTTTGAGGTTGCAGATAGAGCTGACGTAATTTGAAGAGATTTTCGAAGAGTATTAGAGAGTAAATAATGATTATACTTTCATATTTCGGAGAAAATATGGTATAATAGAGAGTAAAAACTTTGAAAGAAAGAAAAAGATGAATTTAAAAGATTACATTGCAACAATTGAAAATTATCCAAAGGAAGGCATTACCTTCCGTGATATCAGTCCTTTGATGGCTGATGGAAATGCTTATAGCTATGCTGTTCGTGAAATCGTTCAATATGCTACTGACAAGAAAATTGATATGATCGTGGGACCTGAAGCTCGTGGTTTTATCGTGGGCTGTCCAGTTGCTTTTGAGTTGGGAATTGGTTTTGCCCCCGTTCGTAAGCCAGGAAAATTGCCGCGCGAAGTCATTTCTGCTGACTATGAAAAAGAGTACGGTGTTGATACCTTGACTATGCATGCTGACGCTATTAAGCCAGGTCAACGTGTTCTTATCGTAGATGACCTCTTGGCAACAGGTGGAACTGTTAAGGCAACTATCGAAATGATTGAAAAACTTGGTGGTGTTGTAGCAGGTTGTGCCTTCCTTGTTGAATTGGATGAATTGAACGGCCGTGAAAAAATCGGTGACTACGATTACAAAGTTCTCATGCATTATTAATGAAAAACAGTCCCTAGGGCTGTTTTCTCTACATTAGGATATAAAAATAGACTATAGCTAGTTAGAGAAAAACTATAATTGAAAACTATATCTTCTTGCAGTATAATAAAAGGACTAAGTGTTTGAGATTTAGTTTCATACTCAATGAAAATCAAAGAGCAAACTAGGAAACTAGCCGCAGGCTGTACTTGAGTACGGCAAGGCAACGTTGACGCGGTTTGAAGAGATTTTCGAAGAGTTTCAAACATATGCAATGATTCCTGAAAGAGTACAGTTAGGAGAGGGTTATGCCGATTCGAATTGATAAAAAATTGCCAGCTGTTGAGATTTTACGGACAGAGAATATCTTTGTCATGGATGATCAACGTGCTGCCCACCAAGATATTCGTCCCTTGAAGATTTTAATTTTAAATCTCATGCCACAGAAAATGGTCACAGAGACCCAGTTGTTGCGCCATTTGGCTAATACACCCCTGCAACTGGATATTGATTTTCTCTATATGGAAAGCCACCGTTCTAAGACAACTCGTTCAGAGCACATGGAGACCTTTTATAAAACTTTTCCTGAAGTTAAGGATGAGTATTTTGATGGCATGATTATCACGGGTGCTCCAGTTGAGCATTTACCATTTGAGGAAGTGGACTATTGGGAGGAATTCAGTCAGGTACTTGAGTGGTCTAAGACTCATGTCTATTCGACCCTTCATATCTGTTGGGGGGCTCAGGCTGGGCTTTATCTGCGTTATGGGGTTGAAAAATACCAGATGGATAGTAAGTTATCAGGTATTTATCCTCAGGACACCCTAAAAGAGGGTCATCTTCTCTTTAGAGGTTTTGACGATAGCTATGTATCCCCTCATTCACGGCACACGGAGATTTCTAAGGAAGAGGTATTAAACAAAACCAATCTTGAGATTTTATCAGAAGGACCTCAGGTTGGAGTTTCGATTTTGGCTAGTCGGGATTTGCGTGAAATTTATAGTTTTGGGCATTTGGAATATGACCGTGATACCTTGGCAAAAGAGTATTTTAGGGATCGTGATGCAGGCTTAGACCCACATATTCCAGAAAATTACTTTAAGGATGATGATGTCAACCAGACACCTTGTCTTTGTTGGTCTTCATCAGCAGCTCTCTTTTTCAGTAACTGGGTGAATTATGCAGTCTATCAGGAAACCCCTTTTGACTGGAGAAAAATAGAAGATGATGCATCTGCATTTGGGTATTTATAAGAGGAATTATGACATATTTAGACGCTTTTAAATCAGGGAACTTGGTTTTACCGAGTGCCCTGCTCTTGCATTTTAAGGAACTCTTTCCTTCTAGCGATGATTTTCTGGTCTGGCAATTTTTCTATTTGCAAAATACGACAGGTTTGGAAGAAATGTCGCCAAGCCAGATTGCTGAAAGGATTGGTAAAGAAATTTCGGATGTCAACCAGTCCATTTCCAATCTGACGGAGAGGGGACTCCTTCAGTACCGTACTATCGAACTGAATGGCGAAATTGAATTGCTTTTTGATGCCAGTCTAGCCTTGGAATGTTTGGATGACTTGCTTGGAGCTACTACTTCGAGTTCAGACCAGTTGATACCTCAAAATCAACTCAAGGATTTGGTGGAAACCTTCCAGCAGGAGTTGGGGCGCTTGTTGACGCCTTTTGAGATTGAAGATTTGACTAAGACACTAAAAGAAGATGGAACCAGTGCTGACTTGATTAAGGAAGCTCTTCGTGAAGCTGTTTTGAATGGAAAAGCAAACTGGAAGTACATTCAGGCGATTTTGAGAAATTGGCGCCATGAAGGTATCAAAAGTGTGGCTCAAATCGAGGCTAAACGGGCAGAGAGAGAAGCAAGCAATCCTCAGTTGACACAGGTATCTGCAGATTTTAGAAATGCCATGGATCTCTGGAAAGATTAATCCATGTAAGCAGGCTTGAAATCCGAGTAAGATTTGCAAGCTGTGTATAATTGTGATAAAATAAATAGAAAATAAATTGAAAAAAGAGGTATGTGAAATGTCACGTAAACCATTTATCGCTGGTAACTGGAAAATGAACAAAAATCCAGAAGAAGCTAAAGCATTTGTTGAAGCAGTTGCATCAAAACTTCCTTCATCAGATCTTGTTGAAGCAGGTATCGCAGCTCCAGCTCTTGATTTGACAACTGTTCTTGCTGCTGCAAAAGGTTCAAACCTTAAAGTTGCTGCTCAAAACTGCTACTTTGAAAATGCAGGTGCTTTCACTGGTGAAACTAGCCCACAAGTTTTGAAAGAAATCGGTACTGACTACGTTGTTATCGGTCACTCAGAACGCCGTGACTACTTCCATGAAACTGACGAAGATATCAACAAAAAAGCAAAAGCAATCTTTGCAAACGGTATGCTTCCAATCATCTGTTGTGGTGAGTCACTTGAAACTTACGAAGCTGGTAAAGCTGCTGAATTTGTAGGTGCTCAAGTATCTGCTGCATTGGCTGGATTGACTGCTGAACAAGTTGCTGCATCAGTTATCGCTTATGAGCCAATCTGGGCTATCGGTACTGGTAAATCAGCTTCACAAGACGACGCACAAAAAATGTGTAAAGTTGTTCGTGACGTTGTAGCTGCTGACTTTGGTCAAGAAGTTGCAGACAAAGTTCGTGTTCAATACGGTGGTTCTGTTAAACCTGAAAACGTTGCTTCATACATGGCTTGCCCAGACGTTGACGGTGCCCTTGTAGGTGGTGCGTCACTTGAAGCAGAAAGCTTCTTGGCTTTGCTTGACTTTGTAAAATAATCAGTAAGTAGCAAAAGCTAGGTGGAACAGCATTGAGATGTCTGTTCCATTTTTTATAGGAGAGGAAAGATTGAAAACAAAGATTGGAAAAATCGGATTAGCAAGTATCTTTTTACTAGGATTGTCAGTTAGTCATGTTGCTGCAAATGAAACTGAAGTAGCAAAAACTTCGCAGGATACAAAGACAGTTTCAAGTAGTTCAGAGCAGAATCAGTCTTCTAATAAAACTCAAACGAGTGCAGGTGTAAAGACCAATGCTTCTGCCCACTGGGAGGGGGATTATTATGTAAAGGCTGATGGTTCCAAAGTAAAGAGTGAGTGGATTTTTGATAACTACTATAAGGCTTGGTTTTATATTAAGTCAGACGGTCGTTATGCTCAAAACGAGTGGCAGGGCAATTACTACCTGAAATCAGGTGGCTATATGGCTCAAAACGAGTGGGTCTATGACAATAATTACAAGAGTTGGTTTTACCTGAAGTCTGATGGTTCTTATGCCAACCAGGAATGGCATTCTGTTGGAGGTAAATGGTACTATTTCAAGAAGTGGGGCTATATGGCTAAAAGTCAGTGGCAGGGAAGTTATTTCCTAAATGGTCAAGGTGCTATGATGCAAAATGAATGGCTTTATGATCCAGCCTATTCGTCTTACTTCTATCTCAAGTCTGATGGCTCTTATGCTAATCAAGAGTGGCAAAAGGTAGACGGCAAGTGGTACTATTTCAAGAAGTGGGGTTACATGGCTAAAGATGAGTGGCAGGGTAACTACTATTTGACAGGAAGTGGTGCTATGGCGACTGGTGAATTAGTCATGGATGATGCTCGCTATATTTTTTCTGACTCAGGTGAGTTAAAAGAAAAGAAAGACTTGAATGTTGGCTGGGTTCACCGAAATGGCAGACGTTATTTCTTTAACCATCGTGAAGAACAAGTTGGGACTGATCAAGTTAAAAAGGTTATCGACGTTAGCGAGCACAATGGTCGTATCAGTGACTGGAAAAAGGTCATCGACGATAATGGAGTAGATGGAGTGATTGTTCGTTTGGGCTATAGTGGAACTGAGGACAAGGAATTGGCTCATAATATTAAGGAGTTAAACCGTCTTGGAGTTCCTTACGGTGTTTACCTTTATACTTATGCTGAAAATGAGACCGATGCTGAGAATGATGCTAATCAGACCATTGAACTCTTGAAAAAATACAAGATGAACTTGTCTTACCCTATCTACTACGATGTTGAGAACTGGGAATATGTCAATAAGACCAAGAGAGCTCCAAGTGATACTGGAACCTGGGTCAAGATTATCAACAAGTATATGGCAACAATGAAGCAGGCTGGTTATCAAAATGTGAAAGTTTATAGCTATCGTCAACTTTTGCAAACTCGTTTGAATCATCCAGATATTTTACAACATGTTAACTGGGTAGCAGCCTATACGGATGCACTTGATTGGAATAATCCTCACTATTCAGGTGAAAAAGGATGGCAATATACTTCATCTGAATACTTAAAAGGAATTCGTGGTCGTGTTGACGTCAGTGTCTGGTATTAAGATGTAGGTTTAAGAAAGCTAGCTAAAAGAAATTCTACCACCGATTTGTAGTCTAAATATTTTTATGCTACCTATTGATACAATTTTTTATGATGGAGATTTCGATATAGAGATCTTTGTCAACTGTAAAAGTATTGGAAGCTGGGAAAAACTGGCCTCCAAACATAAAACAAGCGAGCATTTCCACGATTGGAGATGCTCGTTTTCTAATATCATCTTCATAAGAGAGATAGAGGTGATACTCTTCGAAAATCTCTTCAAGCCACGTCAGCTCTATCTGCAACCTCAAAACAGTGTTTTGAGCAACCTGCGGCTAGCTTCCTAGTTTGCTCTTTGATTTTCATTGAGTATCAATTCAATATTATTGGGATGCCTAAAGCTGTGGCCTTGTGTAAAATAGTATTATATATCATTAGTAATAACTATCCGTTGTTTAAGCGCACTTTACGGAGTGAGATGTATTAATAGTTACACAAATACAATGTAGTTATTCGGATAAGCTTAGGACAATTTCTTTAAAAATTTATTTATCCATCCACTCTGTATTACAGCCACCAGATATTAAGAAAAATAACCCCCAGTACGGGAATCCACTGTATTATAATCATACCTAAATTCTTGAATATAGTGACTCTCAACCGGAGGGCGAATTTTTTCTATGTTCAATATTTCTCATTCTTATTAATTCTCCCAAAACTAGCTTGCTCTTGCTACATCATACGTACGTTCTGAAACTATTGACTAGATTTTTAGATATGGGGCGACCTTTGGTCAACCGTAGCGAGCCAGAAAATCATAAAATTCTTCACGAGTGGTCCTTTTTCCAATTAGCTTCTTATAAACTCTGTAGAGATGGTCAATTGTTACATACTCTCCTTCAAACTCTTTTTTAACAATTCCTGCTCGTTTTCAAATATTACATAAGCATGATTTATACTTCCTCGTGTTTCAAAAAGAAGAATATATGATCCTTCTTTTTGAAACTTAGACAAAGTTCTAGTAATCGTACTTGGGTTAAAATCCAAGAGTTCTATCATTTCTTTTGAGCTCTTCCTTTTGGAACGGAAAGGGTCGAATTTGAAGCTGTTGATGAAATTTAGATTAGGAAACATCTTTTAAAAAGGTATTATCTTTTCTTGTTTTAATATAACGTTCCTTTGTTTTTCTGTTTATTCAGTGTAAATTGTACAATGTGGCGAAGTTCATTATTTTGTATATTTTCACAATTGCATTAAGAAAAATTAAAAAGCTTGTAACTTGATATTACGTTGTTTAAAAGTATTTTCAAACTGAAAAAAATTGACCAAAAATTTGAATAATTAACTATAATTGGGTAAAATAGATAGTATGGCATATTATATTTAAGAGGAAAAAATTAAAATGAAACAATGGTTTTATGGAGAAAAACGTCAGCGTTTTTCTTTTAGAAAATTGTCAGTTGGATTAGTCTCGGCTACTATTGGAAGCTTCTTTTTTAGCAGTCTAATAGCTGGAGATTTATCCCCTGTTAAAGCTACAGAGATTTCACATGGACAGTCAGCTCAAGTGAGCTACTATTATGTAATGGAATCTGAATTAACTGAAGCAGAGAAGTCTATCTTGATCAGAGATGTTCCAAAGCATGTTGAAGAGATATCAGAAAGCTATTACTTAGTTTATCGTCCCAAAGATCAAAAATTAGGATATGGAGCATTACCTCAGACTGGCTACTCTGGGGTCTGGGAGTCAATTTTTGCAGTTGCGGGTTTTACATTCTTGGTGTTAATATTTGCTAGGGCTAAGAGTGGCAAGAGATATTTATCGTCTATCTTATTGGTGACAGGAATGGGGTCTGTGTTACTATCTCCGACTGCCTTGGCTGTGACGAACCTTGAGCTTGCTACGTATAATCAAAGTATAAATTTAGGTGTTGGAGAATATCTTCCAAAACCTTTGCAGATTGATGGCTTTGAATATATTGGTTATCTAAAGAATGAGGATAAAAAGAGAAATAGCCTTTATTCTTCTCATAAGGATAAATTATTAGTAGACTATGGCACCAATCCTTCCACGTCTCCAGTTCACGAAGTTCCAGAGT
>CAUQGR010000042.1:0-14599 GCA_963517545.1 uncultured Streptococcus sp.
ATGCCATAAAAATATTATACCACATTATGTACTGTTTTTGGTTCATTTTACTATAGTGTGAGACGTTTGAATGCGGTTAAAGGTTAGTTTTTAGAACTTATGTTGGAGTAATTTAGAAGACTGACAGACGTCTTCTGCAGGTATTTTAGAAATACCTAGAAGCTTAGGAATCTCTTCTCCATAGGTAAAAGCAAAGAGCTCATAGGCTGACTTTCCATTCAAAGCAGCACGTTTGACACTGTTGACATGAGAACAAACGAGATTGATATCTTCTTGAGTTAAATTGTCAAAGGAAGTTCCCTTAGGTAGAATGTCTCGAATCAGTGTGTGATTTTTCTCAATTCTCCCTTTCTGGTCAGAGCGATTAGGATCACAAAAGAAGAGTTTACTCTCTCCTCGCACATCCATTTCGATATCATCGACCCTGGCAAACTCTCCACCATTATCGGTAAGAATGACAGGAAAAAGTTGGAAGAAATCTTTATCCGCTTCGTGAAGAGTGCTCTTGATATCATAGAGGTGTTTGGCAACCTCAAGGGCAGTTTTATTATCCAGAAGTCTAGCGAAGATAAAGTTACAGAAAGATAGATTGAAGGTGAGTAGGACTTTACCTCCCATTCTGCCCATAACTGTGTCCATTTCCAGCCAAGAGTCTAGTTGATTCAGTGCTAAATAGTTTTGGAAATCCTCATAGGAACGGCCTTTTTTAGCTTCTTTAGGGATGGAAGGTAGCTTACTTTTCCGTCTTTCTTTGAATTTAACGGCTCTGGCTAGGTCAATAGGAGCGATAGATAGGTATCCTTTTCGGATGTGCCGATAGACAGTTGAGGAGCTGACATCAAGGTTATGAGTTTTGAGGATATGATAGATGTGTTGTCCCTTTTTAACACCATCAGAAATGACTTTGTCCATGTCCCAGAAGGTCTTGGAATTGAGGGGAGTTCCTTCACGAGCTTCGACAAGAGTTTGTTCGTACTGCTTTTGAGCTTGTTTGGCAAGGTAGAAAATTTTCTGATAGCCACAGTTTTGTCTTCTTTTAGGACACCCATTACAGACAAAGGGAGCTTTATCGAGTAGAGGGCAAGGAAGGTTGTTGCTTGTAGACTCTCGGACTTGTCTGTTTCGTTTGACTTCTTTGGAGACAGTAGTTGGGTCTTTTAGAATGAATTGTCCAATAGCTTTGAAGGTTTCACCGCGTTCTAAGGCTAATTGGATATCATTACGGTCTGAAAGGGTAAGGTGTTTATGTTTTGTCATAGTAGACCTCATTTCTAACTCAAACGTCTCACACTTAATTCCACCATAAAAATCCGTTTTAGACTAATTTCCACTTTGGTCAGGCAAGTGGAAGTTACTTTGAGAAGTTACCACAGGAGAATTTTTTCATCTTTTTTTGTCAAGTAACTTTACTTTACCAAAAAAATGTGTTATCCTAGTATGGTTGATGAAAATCAGTAGATTGAATCGAATATAAATACCTAAAGGAGAAATCAAAATGGCAGTACCTGCACGTCGCACTTCAAAAGCGAAGAAAAACAAACGTCGTACTCACTACAAAGTAACAGCTCCATCTGTAAACTTTGACGAAACTACTGGAGATTACTCACGTTCTCACCGTGTATCACTTAAAGGATACTACAAAGGACGTAAAATCGCTAAAGCTGCATCAGCTGAATAATAGAAGGGAGATACCATGCGCGTAAATATTACACTTGAACACAAAGAATCTGGTGAACGCTTGTACCTTACTTCTAAAAACAAACGTAACACTCCAGACCGTCTTCAATTGAAGAAATACTCACCAAAACTTCGCAAACACGTTGTGTTTACAGAGGTTAAGTAAGCATTCAATACGAATCAATACAGAAGAAAAACGCATTCAAGCGTTTTTTCTTTTTGTTAAATAACTTATATTTCAATTCAAACTCTACTTATCCTACAATCTTTTTTTGTAAAACTGATTTGATTCAGGTAATTTTAGGACTCTACTGCACTCTTCTGCACTCTAGTTAACCGATGTCATCATTATTTACCTGTATTATACATGATGTGTAAAATAGTTTTTTCATCATTTAATCTGTAAAATGGAACTTGGTGACACAGGTTCTAATTTCAGTGAAATGAACTCAAACCACAAACACACTCTGAGGAAAGATCAAAACAAACGCTTGAAATATCAGGGCTTATGTGTTAGAATGAAAACATAAAGGGAAAACAATGCTTCTAGCATATGTAACTAAAAAGCCCCACCGTGCCACCGATGGGGTTTTTTGCTACCCTCTAAAAGGGTTAAATGCTACTTGCTACGTTTCTTTATCCATAGCTTGAAAAGCTCAGATAGTACGTTAACAAGTAACGGAGCTAGAAAAAGGGAAAATAACTCTAGCATATATAACACCTCCCTTCCTTAAAGTGAGGGGGCCAAAATATTATATCATACCAGATTTATATCATCAACATCGTGTAAAAAAACAAAAGCT
The DNA here is from genome assembly GCA_963517545.1 of uncultured Streptococcus sp. Taxonomy (GTDB): domain Bacteria; phylum Bacillota; class Bacilli; order Lactobacillales; family Streptococcaceae; genus Streptococcus. The sequence goes on from CAUQGR010000042.1 coordinate 2,481, forward strand.
TGAAATATTGGGTGTTATATGTTAGAATAAGCTTACAATGTGAGTAAAGTTACAGCATATGTAACTAAAAAGCCCCACCGTGCCACCGATGGGGTTTTTTGCTACCCTCTAAAAGGGTTAAATGCTACTTGCTACGTTTCTTTATCCATAGCTTGAAAAGCTCAGATAGTACGTTAACAAGTAACGGAGCTAGAAAAAGGGAAAATAACTCTAGCATATATAACACCTCCCTTCCTTAAAGTGAGGGGGCCAAAATATGATATCACACCAGATGTATATCATCAACATCGTGTCATTCTTGGAATAGATAGACTTAGATACACAAATAACCTTACTAGCAAATCTCTAAACAAACCCAGAAATCAACATTTTAAGACAAAGCAAAAAGCCCACTGTTGTAGGCTTTCTGTAAGATATATCTTAAAATTAAAGCATTTTGTTATCTTGCAGTAATTAGGTATAGAAAAACAGGCCTAAGCCTGCTCTAAATCTAACTTGATTTTCTCCAAAACTATTAAATTCAAATAAGTTGAGAAAACATAAAGGGTAACAAAAAAGGACTTAAAATGATGAGTTCAGCAGGCAAGAAACTAGCACGGTCAAACGTGCTTTTTTTATTGCTGATAGGTTCATTATACCACGTAGTATATAAAAGGCAAAAATAACTCATATCAAAAAAGCACTTAGATTGCTCTAGGTGCTTTCTTTTTTTGTCAATTCAATTATTTCTTTTAAGCTTGGGTTTGTCTTCCAAATTCTAGTCCATGACCTCATTTTTACCAAACTCCCTAAATAGATGCCGTTTATCTTTGGCATATTTGGAGAAAGTTTATATTTTTCTCTAATTTCATCTTTGTGATCAATTATGTACTGATTACGAGGAAGACAACAAAAGATACCCTCACCAAAATAACTCAAATCTTCATCAGATATTTCAATAAGTTCTTCGGGTTTTACATAAATCGCTCGATTAACTCTATCTTTTCCATTAGAAAAAACCTTATCTATAAAATCTTTATCAAGTCCCATCTTCTAACACCTCCAAGCCATAAATTATCATCCCATTTTCATCTAAAGAAATCATCTATTCACTTGGTTTATCAGCTACAAAAATCTTGTCATCCACTTCTGGTTTAGATTCCTAAACAACGTCCTCACCATCCACATACTTGCTATACTACTCTTTATAAGTCATATCAGCAGGTACTAGCTCGGTCTTACCTGTTTCTGGATTTCTCTACTTCTATTCTTATCCATATTATATACCTTTTCTAACGCTTTTCAACCACAAAAGCCCCCAGATTCGTTTCTAAGGGCTTTTAGTTTATCCGTGGTGATTTAGTTATCCAGTACGAAACAAAGCAAAATAGGGGGTGAATATGAAGCCTCAGCCTACTTATACACTTCTAGCTCTCCGTTCTGGTGGATTCTCGCAAAGTTTAAGACGGCTATCTGTTTGTATCGGTGGTAGCTAGTGAAGCTAGTACCTGCCATCTCTACGCATTCACTCATTGTTTTCTTCCTCATGTAGCAATAATGGATAATAAAGTATTTTCTGGCTCGCTTGTTCTCTATGCCATTGATGTCTTGGGCGAATATTTCCAACCCCTCACGGATTGCCTTTTCATGCTTGCTAGTCAAATTCCACTGATCAGGTAAGACAAGTTTCCAAGCCTCTTCATCGATACTAACTTGGTTTTCACTCCCTGCCATCCTCTGGAATCTCAGAAAGTATGTCATCCTCTCTCTGACGTTCATCATCGTTTTAAACTTATCCAGCTCCATTAGTTTGCTCCTTTGTGATATAATAATATTATTGAGATTATAGCTGAGGCGGAGCGCCTTGGCTTTTTTGTATTCTAAGGCTTTTCCTTTTGAATCTCATCTTCCCAGACGGATTCAACCATTGCGCTCATGGCCTCTATAAATTTATCATCCTTAACTGGAGTTTCTTGATGGATGTTACTCTTAATCACACTGATTTCTGCTCGCAACTTCTCGTCCAGCAACTCCAAATCACGAAAAGCGCTATTATTCATCCCATGCAAAGCAGAAAGAAAGGCATTGAAATTGCTAGGCTTCAATCCACTTTCGATAATTTCAGATTTAGCTTTATTTTTTAGCCATTCATACTCATTAAAAGCCTGCTCCCTTGACCACAAAGAACGGTTTGAAAACTCTTTTAATAACTCTCTGTACCTTGTATTAACCTTGTACTCTTTCAGCAACTTACTAGCCCTTGAATCTATCGTACTATCAGCCATCTTTTGGGCGTTGTAAGCCTCTTTATATGCTTTTCTTTGAGATAGTCCAGCCACTAGTCCTTGGACAAATTTTTCTTGTCTTTGCGTTAACTTATCTGTCACATTAGTTCACCTCCTTAAGCGACAAAAAGGGGAAAACTCCCCCTTGTCTTAAGCGTTATCTTGCTCTTTCTCAGCTTTTAATACTGATTCTTCCACGTTGTAGTCAATGATTGCACCAATAGCGTCCCCGTCTTCAATGTATTTGAAATTATAACGCTCATACTCTGGATGTGCTTGCTGGTGCTCCTCCATTAGTTTAAAGAGTTCTACAATCGTTGGTACTGGTTCAATTTTGTGTCTGATTTGTCTCTTCATCTTTTAAAAATGTCCCTTCGCATCGTTGTAAGTATTTCCGAAAGCTCGCACATAAACATCTCTTAAGAATGGTTCAACTGGATGGACTGGTTCGTATCTAACCCTTCCATCGGCTGGAGAGATAATAGATCCCCCTGTACTGAAAGTAAACTCTCTCTTACCTTTCCCAACTTTGTAAGCCATAGCATGGTAAAGGGATTGAAGTTTATCAGAATCCGCTCTAAATTCGTCATCAATTTGGTCAATCTCTCGTAACAAATCCACGGCTTTATCATAAAGTGCCTTATGTTTTTTGTCAACCGTTGAATCTAGTTCATCGATTTTTGACTTAAAATCTTCAAGATTCATCAGTGTTTCATTGTGCAAGTCTTCCAGCTTTTGATCGTTCTTTTTTAATTTACTTTCAGCAATCCATAAATTATCCTTGGCATTGCGAAGCTTGTCTTTATCTACTTCATCAACCGCCTCATCGTGTTCACGTTGGGCGGTCGCTTGGTCTTGGAGCAACTGTGTTTTTTCTCGTTCAGCCTCAGCAATCGCATTTTCGTTTTGCGTGATCAATGCGTTTACTTCCTTAGTGATTTTATCTAGTGCTTTATCCATTTTTTGGGCTAGTTCTTGGCGCTTTTGCGCTTGTTCAATGTTGTTTGTGTTTTGTGTTTCTGTCATCTTATTCTTTCCTTTTCTGTTGTTTTTATTAATTTTAGAGTGCCATATCCAATCCAGTAACGGGGTCTCTATTGTAGTTCATCTACTTACTTACTCTCTACTCTTCAACTTCTTCATCTATTGGATTTTCGCTATTCTTGAAAACCTCACAAATGCGTTTAAAGTTGATATCTAGATTGTTATCCTCCAAATACTCAGCGATAAGCGTTCCGTTTTCCTTATATCTTAGTTTAATAGCTGGCACTAGATAAGTACCTCTCATATATCCAAATAAAGCTAGCCCTGCTATTTGTGCGTCTTCTAGGTTTCCAAATTCATAAGTAAATGTATGTTTTGGTGCGGTTTCTGAAAATACTTTTAATGTCATGTTGTTTTTCCTCTTTCTGTTTTAAGGGTGTCACTAGTAGTTACACCATTGCAAGGGGGTCGGTACTATCTACCCCATTTTATTTTAGGTTTTGGGCAAAGTGTAGCCGTTTTTGAATATCTATTGGCTACGCATTCCGCTTTACAGCCCCAAGGGTTTTCGCCTTGTGTAGCCGTGTAGCCGTTTCATCTCAAAAAAAATATATAAATAACGTATTAGGTATTTAATTATATATACTTTTATAAAATATATATTTTGGCTACATTTATATTAAAAAGTCAGTAATAGCAAGGGTTTAGGGGTGTAGCCGTTTTTTTCGTCTTGTCTACACCTCTTTGAAACTCTTACAGTATCAAGGGTTTTCAGTGTAGCCGTTTTTTTATCTTTTGGCTACACTGTCTACACTTTATTTTTTTATTTTAGCAAATCCACGCTTGACGCTTTTACCAAATCTAAGGGAGTCCCTCGATTCCCAACCCTCTTTGTTTTGCATGAATTTCTTAACCTTATTTTTATCTTTAGGATTGGGGGAATTGTTCAAATAAACCTCGGAAAAGAATATATTTACTGTCAACTTGTCCCTTTCCACCAGTTCCCCATACTTTCCAGTATCTAGATGAATCTCTACGCCATTAGCGCCCATATGATAGCCGTGGTTCATCATGTCATGAATATAGTAGTGTCTCGTACTGTCTGTTGCTGGGAATTGATACATATTTTTAGGGTAGGGAGTTTCTAAATAACGCTCAACATCCTCAAGGATTTCATCTACAAACTTGTAACGGCTTCTAACCTCATTTACTAGCTTTTCCTGCTCGTCTGTCAGGTTCAAGACTTGGTTAGCTCTCCAAGCCATCACCATAGCACCCCAAAAGGCTCTACGGTCTTTTTCTGTCCACTTCCTGCCCTTATAATTGGTATCCTTATGTACTTCAGCAACAAGAAAGCGCCTTTCCCCTGTCAAGTCGTTCAAATAATCATGGTCATTAGTTGCCCTCACAATAATAAAACTCTTAGGGAGTCGCCTATCACTGGAAGCGTAAGGCGGTCTAAACTCTAGCTTGGTTTCTGTGATAAATTTCTTCAATTCTGAAAAACTAGCCTTTTTACTGGCCACCATCTCATCATCAAAGACACACCAGTTTCTCACCATTCTAGCCTTGTCATCTTTGTCTGTGAATGTCTCAACGGTTGTAAAATACTTGTGAGTGAAAAGCCCCTCAAAAAATTGGGTCTTTCCTACTCCCTGCCTTCCAGTCAAGTCCAGCACAAAGTCAAACTTGATGGTAGGGTCAAACACCTTGGCAACCGCTCCACGGAAAAACAAGTCCATGATAATACGGTTATATTCATCATCCTTAATATTGAGATAATGCCTTAAAATATCAAAGGGATCACGCTGATTCACTAACTCTTTATACTCACTTTCGCAAGATTCCAGATAGTCTTTTAAGGGATTGTAGCTGTGTTCTCCAGCCACCACCTCCAGAATATCCGCTATATCAGGCTTTTTATAGTCCAGCTTGTACTTGGTAGCAATATAAGCCCTAATCTCTCTGATAATCAGGTCATCGATTGCACCGCTCAGGGTTCTACCGTTTAGCTTCATTGGTCTAGTCACGTCAATTTCATAAGTGAAGACGTTGTACTGTATAGCCCCTTTTAGCTTGCTATCTCCGCTCAAAATCTTCTTGAGATTGTCCAAGTTGACTGCAAAGCCATCACCTCTTGCTCTCTTTGCCAAGTTCAGGCTATTATGTTCCTCATCGGTCTCCCTTGCTTGGGTCAAGTCCACCACTTCAGGCGGTGCTTGTTGCTTATCTTCTTCAATGATTTTATTTACAATGTCATTACTATTCAAAAGCCACCTCCTTATAGAATGTTGTCGCTACTTCTAGGAAATAGCTTGCTAGGTCTTTCCTCTTGACGATTGCTGAAAACAAATCCACTAACTGATTAAAACTATAGCCATTCACAAATAGCAAGCGGACAAAAAGTGAAGTTTCATACCTGGTATAAATTCCGTTACAAATCAGGTCAAAAACCCAGCCTTTTAACTCCACTCCAAGCCCCTGCCGTTGCTCGGTCAATTTGTTTACCTCTAAATCTTTCAGGATCGTCAGCAAGTCAGGGTTGGCCAAAGCAATATCCAAATTTCTGACCAATCCCCAGCCCTCTACTGCCTCATTTTCGTCTTTAATAGACACATATAAACCTTTGTATTGAAAACCCGTCAAAGCCTCATCTACAGGCTCATAATAGGTAAATTTGTAGTGCTCCCCATTCTTCCATACTTGAGTAGGATTTGACTTGAGAAAGCCAAATAGAGGCATTTTCTCAGCGGATAAAGTCAACTCTATTATTCTCATTGCACCTCCTAATCTACTGCAAGAAAATTATAAACATCACTCTTGCGGTAATAGATTTTCTTACTGTTTTCAAAAGGCGACTGGAACGATTTTAGACCATGCTCCTGCCAGTTATTTAACGTAGTTCCACTAATACCAAGTTTTTTTGAGTAAGTCAGGCCTAGAAATCAAGTCCCAGTTGTCATCACGTTGCTTTTCCAGTTCCATCCTTTTAGCCAAGTGATCTCCCACTTTCTCCAGTAATTCAAGCTCTGCTTCTCTCGATAATAGTTGCATACTACACCCCTTTCTAATTATGAATCTTACCTGCAAGCTGGATATAACGGCCGTAGCAAGGGTTTAAATCCTCTCTAGGTGTTTCTATCGTCTGTTGGTTTTCTCGCTCAAATTGGGCGCTTTTTTTGCGGTCTAGGTGGTTTAGATAAAGCAGTAAGCCAATCAGTACCACGGAAAAGATAAGTGCCTGTGTGTTGGTTAAATCTAGTTCGTTCATGTTATGCCCTCGCCTTATAGTTCTTGATAAATTCCGCTTGTTTAGGTTGTTCCATATTCAGCAAGTCGTCTTCAGCTTGTGCCATTTCTTTAATATCTTTAGTCATGGTATGCCTCCAGCTCTTTAGCGTTGTCATTGTTCAAAAGCAAAAAGGATATTTCATTTAGACGATCGTATAGCTTTTCATTCTGGGCGTATGCTGTATCAGTGTATTTTTTAGCAAGCCATAAGAATGTGGTTGTATCTTTCTGTAGTGCAAACTCAAGCCCTTCAAGAGCTAGGTTATTCATTTCTAAAACATTCATGATGTCGGTTAATTCGTTCCCTAATTCTGCTAGTTTCTTAGCCGATAATAGAACTTGTTGGCTTGATGTTGCTTTTTTTGTTGTCATGTTTTTTACCTCTTTTTCTATCTTTTTATACTTGCCACGATGGCTTTTTAATGCTTTTTTTCCTGTCACATGCTCCACGCTCAGAAGTTTGCCGACCGAGAGCGTGGGGATTTTGAATGGTTGTTTCTTATACAGTTTTTCTTGCCTACAGCCTCACGCTCAGACTCGCCAAATTGAAAGCGTGAGAAAGTACCAGTTTTAAGAGTTAGCGCTCTATGTTTTTCAAAACCTTTTCTAATTGCTTGCCTGCTATTAGTTGTTATTGATTGAATAGTTGTTTTTTGTTATAATCAAGGTATAGAAAAAATATCTATACCATTCATCCAGTCGCTTGCTACTGTCGCCAAACATTCAGCAAGTGACTTTTTTTGTTGTCGTTTTTAATCTTCATGTCTAGGTTTTCTATAAATCAGTTGACGGCTTTCCACTAGCTCAGCGATAAACGCTAGGTTATTGGCCGTATTTTCTATCAAGTCGTCAAGCACACCTTTGTTTTCGGGTAATGCCATAGCTTCCGCCATACTCACGGCATTATCTAGCCATGTTTTAAATTCTTTAAAGTTCATTTCTTTTCTCCTTTTTTGTTGTCAATCCCCAGTGGTAAAGCACCAGTGGAGTATCTTGTAGATGTAATATAGTATTGCGATTGGGTTACTCCTTTCTTTTTTGTACGCTTTTTTTCGTACTTCGTCCTAAAAAAATAATGTCCATCGAAACATTATAAAGTGTGGTCAAGTCTTGCAATAAGTCAATCGGTATTTTAGTACTATCTTTTTCGTACTTTGCGATAGTCTGAAAACTTCGATTAAGTTTTTTACCAACTTCACGAAGTGTAAAACCTGCCGTGATACGTGCCGCTTTTAGCGTTATTTGTTCCATTTTTTCACTCCTTTCTCTTATACTTGAATAGATTGTACTATTATTTTCGTACTTTGTCAACTCTTTTGTGAAAAAATATTATTTTATTAGTACAGAGTTGCGAAATTTTATGGTACAATAAATGAAAAGGAGGTATTCGAACTTGGCCAAAAACAGCCCTCAAGATATCAAAAACAGAGAATACTTCTCTAGAAAATTAAATGAAGTCATGTCTGAAAAAGGTATCAGACAAGTGGACTTACACAATAATCTAGAGATCCCAAAAAGTACAATAACAGGATACGTAAAAGGGCGTTCTCTACCTACCCTTGTAAATTTGGAGAAAATATCAAATTTTTTAAATGTTAAAAAATCTTTTTTAGATTTACGATTTACAGACAATATAACACTTGATTTTCTAAAAGAGCAATTTGAAAACGGTTATGAAAAAGATATTTTTGATATGATTTATACAAAAATAAAAGAAGTGCTTGACTTTGACAATTGTCATTTGAATATGGATTATCTCAGAGCAAAATTTAACTTTGATAACGCTCTTTACAGTCGTATTCAGCAATCTCCAATAATAAATCCTGAAATACAAACACTTTCTAAAGATATTGATTTTTTAGATGACTCTGAAGAAAATTTAGCCTTGATAGTGAGTAAAATTTCTGAAGCAAAAATTAACGGTAGAGATAATATCTTAACAATGATTACTAACACATATATAGATAAAATAAAAAAATCTATCAAAACCGGTGCTTATAAATCTAATTCTTCTCAATCTGACGTAATAAATTTAATTAACTGTCTAAATAATAAAATTGAAAGTTACGGTTCTCTTGTTTACGAAATTATCGAAATTATTGAAAAAATTGGTGTAAAAGATAAGTCCATTTTAGGATACATATTGCAATCCAAAATAACCTCTACACAAAACGAGATAAACAATCTACTCAAAGTTGACAATTTTGGCCCTACTGTAAATAACATTTATAAAGATCCAAGTCTTCTCGTCAACACTATTGACTTTGATTATTATGTACAACTCCAAAGTCAATTAAACGAAATAAAAACATGGATAGAACACCACTTCAACTCTGACACTTCAAAAAACACATAAACTCCCCCACATTAATCAATAGCAACCATCTTTTCATAGTCTATTGTGCAAAAACGGGGGAAATTGAAGAATAGAAAGCCGATTTTACAAACTAAAGCGCAAAAAACGGAAAAATTGACAAATAGAAAGGAGAATCATGGACTACGCTCAAGACTATCTGGACTAGCTGACCTCTTCAAAGAATCACTGGACTACGAAACAACACGGAAGGGACAGTTTTAGGACGAAAAAAAGTCAGCACACGGCTGACTTTGAGAAAGGAACAGGAATAGTCCACAAAATCCATCTAGGCTCCTAAAAACACTACTATTATACCATTAGGGAGTTAAAAACGCGACTGATTTAGAATGATTTTATCAAAAAATATAATAGAATCTATCTTAAATTTAACAAAAATACTTGACAAGATAAAAAAAAGCCCTTATAATTAACGTAATCGATGAATAGATGCGCTTAGCATCACACCAAAAGGGCTTCACTTTGTGAGGCCCTTTTGCGTTGTAGAAAGAGGAATTAATGAAACCTTTTGCAGATGAAACAAAACAAATAGATATCTTAAAATCTAGAAATCTACTTTTTCTAGATGAAGACAAAGCAAAAAGAGTATTGATGAACTACGGTTACTACGAAGTAGTAAATGGATACAAAATGTTCTTGTTAGAAGACAGTGGTACGAGAGAACAGTATAAGCCAGGTGCTACTTTTGAACACTTGACTGCTCTATATGAACTCGATAAAAGTATTCGAAATGGTGTTATTCAAGCTTCACTAGAGATAGAATTATCACTCAGAACCGCCATAGCTTATACACTTGCTGAGGACTTCGGTGTAGAACAACGTCAGTATTTATATTATAAAAATTTTCGACAAGGAGATACTATTTGGAGCGACAGCCAGCCAACTAATGAACGAGCTATACTTCTTAACAAGTTATTTCATCTTGAGAACAGAAATATAGAGCCTTTAAATCATTATAGAACTAACCATGGCCATATTCCTCCTTGGATTTTATTAAAGGAAAGCACCTTCGGAAACCTAAAATATATCTTCAAACTCCTGAAAGGCCCTCAAAAGGATAAAGTTATTTCAATTTGCTACGGCATTGATATTTCAGATGTAACAGACAATTTGAGATCCCTTTTTAAAGATACTCTTTATGTTGTAAATAGTTTTAGAAATAGAGCTGCTCATAGCGGAAGAATATTTAATTTTAAGTCAACTATCTATAAGATACGCTATAACAAAACATTTCACAATAAAGTAGAGATAACACCTGCTCAGTATCGTATAGGTTTGGGGCAAAGCGACCTTTATACATTATCAAAAATATTAGATTATTTCGACAATAAAATGGCTAAAATAAATCTAGATGTTTATATCTCATATTCTATAAAAAAACATTGTAAGAATTATGTAGAAGATTTAGAATTATTAGCCAATGAAATGAACTATCCTTTAGATGAATTAAAGCAAGAACTAAAGGAATAACAAGACATATCAATGTGTTTCAAACTTTTTTTAGAAACACTTGTAAAACTTTCTAAAAAGTGATACCATAATTCTTAATCGTAAAAGAAACCCTATGGGTTACACTGCTCTATACCTGTATCTCTATATAGGTCAGGGTTACAACAAGAAATTAAGTGTATCAGCTTTTTAGTCGGTACACTTTTTCTATTGCCCATATAAGCCCCATATCCGCCTTGTTTCCTACTCTGGTATTATTTACCGTCTGACTGCTTAAAATCGAAAATAAGGGGCTTCTAGTAGCCCCTCGCATGGTATAAACTCAAAATCTTTTCTAATTGCTTGCCTGCTGATGGAAAAGGAGTAAAAACCATGAAGATTACAGAATACAAAAAGAAAAACGGGACTATCGTATATCGCTCAAGCGTGTATCTTGGAGTTGATAAACTGACTGGAAAAAAGGCTAGAACCACGGTCACGGCCAATACTAAAAAGGGGATTAAAATCAAAGCTAGAGAGGCCATTAACGCTTTTGCAAACAATGGATATAGTGTAAAGGAAAAACCAACCATTACAACCTATAGGGAGCTAGTCTCTTTATGGTGGGAGAGTTACAAGAATACAATCAAACCAAACTCCCAGCAATCTATGGAGGGAATCGTAAGGCTTCATATTTTGCCCGTATTCGGCGATTACAAGCTAGACAAGCTTACTACTCCGATTATCCAGCAACAAGTCAATAAGTGGGCTGACAAGGCCAATAAAGGCGAAAAAGGGGCATATGCAAACTATAGCTTCCTAAACAATATAAACCGCCGTATTCTCCAGTATGGAGTTACAATGCAAGCGATCCAGCATAACCCAGCTAGGGATGTCATTATCCCACGTAAGCAACAAAACAAGGAGCATAAGGTAAAGTTTTTCAGCAATCAGGAACTTAAACAGTTTCTAGACTACCTGGATAACCTAGACTTATCTAGCTATGAAAATCTCTTTGACTACGTGCTTTATAAAACATTGCTGGCTAGTGGTTGCCGTATCGGTGAGGCTTTGGCTCTTGAGTGGTCTGATATTGACCTTAAAAAAGGCATTATCAGCATTTCCAAGACTTTGAATAGATACCAAGAAACAAATACACCTAAGTCTAAGGCAGGTCTAAGAGAGATTGATATAGACAAGGATACAATTTCCCTACTCAAGCAATATAAAAAACGTCAACAAGTCCAGTCATGGCAACTAGGACGGTCTGAGGGGATTGTTTTCACTCCTTTTACCACAAAATACGCCTACGCTTGCTTATTAAGAAAGAGACTACAAGGCCACTTTAAAAATGCTGGTGTTCCTGATATCAGTTTCCACGGTTTCCGACACACTCACGCTACAATCATGCTATATGCTGGCATAGAGGCCAAAGACTTACAATACAGATTAGGTCACTCTAATATCTCTATGACTTTAAACACTTATGTCCATGCTACCAAAGAGGGAGCAAAAAAAGCCGTCTCAATCTTTGAATCGGCTATTAGCAATCTATAAATAATAAGGGTGTCCCATTTTGGGGCTACCCTCTTACTATACCTAAAATTGGTTAAGGGTAACTAAAAGGGTAGTAAAAACAAAAAAAGCACTAAGGGAAAGCGCCCCAAAGTGCTTAATATCAAGGCTCTAAAGCCTATCTGATTCAATAAAATATTACAACATCTTGTTGTAGAATTCAACGACAAGTGCTTCGTTGATTTCTGGGTTGATTTCGTCGC
>CAUQGR010000043.1:0-14392 GCA_963517545.1 uncultured Streptococcus sp.
GTTTGGTCTGCTTCTTGACCAAAAACAGCAAGAAAGTCTTTACGAAGAGCTTCAGCAGTAAGATGTTGTGTCATATGAATTCTCCTTTTACTGTCCGTTAAGTCACCTTAACGTGTAATCGTTTTCTTCTATTGTATCCAAGGGATTTCCCAAGGTCAATCCTTTTTACTAAAAATTTACTAAACTATCAGTAAAAAAGCAGAAAAATATGATATACTAACCTTAAAGAAGGAGGATTTATGGCTACCTTAAAAGACATTGCACAGCTAGCCTCTGTCTCTATCGCGACCGTATCCCGTGTCCTCAACCGCGACCAGAGCCTATCTGTTACAGAAGAAACCAGACACCGTATTTTAACCGTTGCTGAAGAGCTGGGCTACACCAAACACCTCAAGACAGGCGAGTCCCACAAACCCAAGCAAAAGATTGCCATTATCCAATGGGTCAGCGAACAAGGGGAGCTGGACGACCTCTACTACTACCAGATTCGCCTAGGCATAGAAAAAAGAGCCCAAGAACTGGACTATGATATCTTGCGCTATTTTAATGACCATCCTTTTACCCTAAGCGAGGAAGTGATTGGGATTCTCTGCATCGGAAAATTTAGTCGAGCTCAGATTTCTGCCTTTGAAGAATACCAAAAGCCTCTTGTCTTTCTAGACAGTGATACTCTTTCACTAGGACATACCTGCATTATCACGGACTTTTACACTGCCATGAAACAGGTTGTCGATTATTTCCTCAGCCAAGGGTTGAATCGTATCGGAATTTTAACCGGCCTTGAGGAAACAACTGACCAAGAAGAAATCATTCAGGACAAGCGACTGGAAAATTTTAAGAACTACAGTCAAACAAAAGGAATCTATCATGATGAACTGGTCTTTCAAGGAAGCTTTACTGCCCAGTCTGGCTATGACTTAATGAAAGAGGCCATTCAGAACTTGGGAGACCAACTCCCGCCAGCCTTTTTCGCAGCCAGCGATAGTTTAGCTATCGGTGCCCTCCGTGCCCTCCAAGAAGCTGGAATCAGCCTGCCAGACCGCGTCAGTCTTATTTCCTTTAACGACACCAGTCTGACCAAGCAAGTCTATCCTCCCCTCTCTAGCATCACTGTCTATACCGAAGAAATGGGCCGAGCAGGTATGGATATTCTTAACAAGGAAGTACTCCACGGTCGCAAAATCCCTAGCCTGACCATGCTGGGAACCAAACTGACATTGAGAGAAAGTACTCTACCATAACTCAACTAATATAATAAAGTCAAAAATCCTAATAGAGAGCCTCAAATCTCCATTAGGATTTTCTTTTTTAGTCCATCACAATCATAGACTTAATGGTCTTACGTTCATCCATGTCTTTATAAGCCTGGTCGATATCTTCCAGTTTATAACTTGAAGTAAAGACGCGACCTGGATTGATATCGCCATCCAGAACAGCTTTTAGTAAAAATTGCTTATCGTATGTTGTAGCAGAAGCTGCCCCACCTGCTACAGAGATATTTTGCATAAATGTCGAACCAAGAGCACGATTATTATAGTGTGGGACTCCTACAAATCCCATACGCCCTCCATTATGAAGAACACCTAGCGCCTGTTCTACAGCAGCCTCCGTACCAACACATTCAAGTGCTGCATCTGCTCCGCCACCGAGAATTTCACGCACCTTGGCAATACCTTCTTGACCTCGCTCAGCTACAATAGCTGTCGCACCCGACTCCAGAGCCATCTTTTGACGATCTTCATGACGACTCATAAGGATAATTTGCGATGCACCACGCATTTTAGCCGCGATGACAGCACATTGACCAACAGCCCCATCACCGATAACAACAACCTTGTCCCCTTTTTGAACATTTGCAACTCGCGCCGCATGATAGCCTGTCGGCATGACATCAGCAAGAGTCAAGAGGGACTTTAGCATACCTTCTGTGTAGTCAGAAGGTTGTCCAGGGATTTTAACCAGCGCCCAGTTTGCATAGTGAAAACGAATATATTCCGCCTGAAAATCGCCTCCCAAGTTATTACCAATATGATTATCGCAAGAACCGTCAAAGCCAGCAAGACAGGCATCACACTCACCACATCCATGGGTAAAAGGGACAATGACAAAATCACCTGGTTTCACCGTCGTAATGGCTTCCCCAGTTTCTTCGACAATCCCAATCGCTTCGTGTCCACTATTTTTGTGTCCAGCTTTCGTTTCTGGATTACGGTACCTCCACAGATCCGATCCACAAACGCACGCGCGAACTACACGAATAATCACATCATCTGCGTCTATAATTTGCGGACGTTCAATTGTAGCAAGTCCAACCTGACCCGCCTTTGTATATACTGCTGATTTCATTAACATATCCTCTCCATTTTTACTAGTTTAAGTATACACTTTTTATTATGCTTTCGCTCACTTATACTACACCTCATCAATGATGATGATTTTGATCATGACTTGCTTCTAACTCTGTTATATTGCGCTTATGTGCTTGGTGAGTTTCTAGGTCGGCATCAACTTCAATAGTGATGTTTTGAAATCCACAATCTTTTAGCAAGTTTCGTATGAATTCTTTACAAGTTTCCATCTGTTCAATTTCTTTTAGGCAAACATGAACAATGGCATTTTTTTCCAAACCATCCATAGTCCAGAGATTAAGCTGGTTAAGGCTAGCCACATTGTCTAATCCCTCTAAGTCACTCATGACTTGCTTGATATCGACACCTTCTGGCACAGCATCCAAGAAAATCTTGAGTGTGCTCCAAAATCGAGGAATGGCTTTGATTAAAATGAAGATGGAAATGACAAGCGATAAGAGCGGATCAAGAATATACCAATCTGTAAATCGAAGAACAATTGCCATCAGAATGACAGCCAACCAACCAAGAGTATCTTCTAGAAAATGCAGACTCAGAATTGACTCGTTCTTTGTTTGTCCCTTTCGGACCACAAGACTAGCTAATACATTGATAGTAACCGCAATCATTCCTAGCCAGAGGATACCTTCATCATTAACGGGCTGTGGATTAAAAAGTTTAGTTGTATTTTCCAAAATCACTAGGATGGATCCTGTGATAAGAATCACAGCAGTCACTAGTGCTCCTAAAAGACTAAATCGCTTGTAACCCAAGGTGTACTGCCTATCTTCTTCTCTATTTGAGATTGTTTCTAAAAAGGCCGATATCCCAATAGAAATGGCATCTCCCAAATCATGCACAGAGTCAGCAAGAACAGCACTCGAACCAAATACTCCACCTGCAATAAACTCGACAATAGCATAAGTCAAGTTTAAGAAAAAAGATACCCAAACAGTATATTTTGCCTTCATCTTTCTCATTCCTTTGTTATAATATATTTATGAACATCTTGTTCATTATCATTATCCACTAAAATTCAAAGAAAGGATAGAAGCAAAGCGTCAACTTTATTCAGTTCTGAACATTTTGCCTCAAGTGTCCATATGACTAAAATCGACCGTCGTATCAGTAAAACAAAAAAAGCCATCTATCAAGCTTTTCTACAACTTTTGAACGATAAGGGCTACGAATCCACTACGGTTCAGGATATCATTGATCTCGCAGACGTGGGACGTTCCACTTTTTACTGTCACTATGAGAGTAAGGAACTACTTCTGGACGAGCTTTGTCGCTACCTCTTCCATCACCTCTTTGAAAGAGAGGAGTCCATTTCAACCGAAGATTACCTCGCCCACCTCTTTCTCCATTTTCAGAAGAATCAAGATCATATCACCAGTCTGCTATTTTCCAAAAATGACTACTTCCTCCGTCAACTCCAGAGAGAATTGGAGAACCACGTCTATCCCTTGTTGGCTGATGATTTGAAAGAAGCTCACCCAAGTCTGCCTGCCTCTTATCTCCAACACTTGGTCGTAACAAACTTTACCGAGACATTGATCTGGTGGCTCAAAAAAGGGCAAGACTTCACAGAACAGGAAGTTGTCCAGTTTTATCTAGACTTTCTCATTCCTAAAAATTGAATACAGAGTAGAACTCAGTTACCTTATTTCTAGGCTAGTAAGTTTTTTATCTTTTCAACAAGAAAAGAGGATCCGCCAATCCTCTTTTTCATAATATAAATCCTTGATTATCAACTCTATCTGTTTTATCCCAAAACCTAAAACATCTTTTCCTAGTTAGATAAATCCGTATTCTGCTTAGCTGCCTTGCTCCACTGGTACCAACCAACTAGACTGTTAATGAGATAAATCAAGTATTTCCCTTGGATTTGCAGGCTTTCTCCCCACCAGAGATAGATTGAAAAGACATTAGTAGCAGCCCAGAATATCCACTGTTCACGGTAAACAGCTGTCATGAGGATTTGCCCTACACCATTGAATGGAAACAGCGTAAGTTGGGAGACGAAGTTCGAATAGTGATGGGATAGTCTCCTAATTCAGAAAATTATACTGATGATCCTAATGGGCGCTAAAAATGCGAAGACCTATTTTGTATTAGTCAAACAAAAAATCCAAAAGAAATGGTATATGATTATGACCATGAAACAAAGTAAAATCAAACCGAGTGATCTGAGGAAGCACCCGATGATCATGAAACGTTATTAAACACAAAAGTCACCCATGTGAGTTCTTGCCAGAAGCTGAAGTTAATCCTTCAACCTGGAAAACCCGCAGAGGTGACTTTTTCTATACATCTCGATTTTTCTGGCAATAATCATTAACCGATAAATATGTCTGTGAATCACCCAGCGACTCCGCTATGTCCATAATCCGCGGTGGTAGTAATCCCACTCGCTGGACAAGTTCGTGATTGCTGAACAATTCCCGTGGACTGCCGGCGAAGCCAAACTTCCCGTGTTCCATAACATACACCGACTCAAACTCGGCGGCGACCCAATCCATGTCATGGGTGATGGTCACAACTTGGTGGCCCGAATCAGCCAACTGATGGAAAATTGCGGTCAACTTGCGCCGGCTTTCCCAATCAAGCGACATCATCGGCTCATCAAATAAATAAATCGCCGGATCCACTGCCAAAACAGTGGCAACGCTCAACAGCTTGCGTTCCGACAATGACAGGTCATATGGACTTTCAGCTGTTTTATCATCCAAGCCAACTCTTTTTAGAGCCGCTAAAGCCCGCCTCGTAATCGTGTCGTGGTCATCCATGACCTGCGCGACATTCCACTCCACCTCTCGTTGAACGGTCGGGTTGAAAAGCTGATCGTCAGGATTCTGAAAAGTAATCCCAACCTTCAGTAACTTTTCGACTGGTTTAAGATCATTAAAATTTTCTCCATCGATCTTAATCACACCGGTTTGTGGTGTCAGCAAGCCCGTCAACAATTTGAAGAGCGTTGATTTGCCGGCACCATTTTGGCCGACAATCGCCACCATCGGATCGGCGAAGTGTTTGTCTTCAACATCCAAGCTAAAGGACCGTTCCGGATAAGTGAATGTCAGGTGGCTTAGTTCAATTGTGGACATAACGAACCTCCTTCAGATCAGCGTAATTCACCGGATACCGGCCATCAGCCAAGTGCCAATCCATTTTTTGAGCAAGTTGCTGGATTGTCGGGGCTGGAATCTGCCAGTCAGCTGCCAAATGATTAAACACCTTACCCGGCCTGCCCTGGGCTACCATTTGACCCTCGTGCAGCACCCACACAACGTCGGCGACTTCGCACAAATCGTCAATTTCACTGGTGACAATGAAGACAGTCGTCTCTTTGACTTGGGCCAGCCATTGGAAAAATTGCCGGCGGCCAAGGGGATCCATCTCACTGGTCGGATCATCCATAATCAAAACAGCCGGATTAGCCACAATCGCCGTGGCAATTGCCAACCGCTGGATCTGACCACCGGAAAGGCTCTCGGGACGCAAATTCAGCTGTTCAATCAGCCCCATTTGCGTGGCAACTTCTTCAACGCGTTTTTGAATCAGTCCTTCAGCCATTCCCTGATTAATCAAGTCAAAGGCGATTTCATCGGCAACCGTGTCTGCCAACCCGCTTAGTTGGCCAGCTGGATTTTGCAGTACAACTCCATTCATGGCATTATAAACGGGCCAATTGTCGGACACTCGCCGGCCAAACATGTGCCAATCGCCCTCAATCTCAGCAGACACAATTTTGGGAATGACCCCTGCCAGCACACGGCACAAAGTCGATTTGCCGGAGTGGCTATTCCCGATAATCCCAACCACCTGGCCGGTATGAACCTCCGCGTTAATCTGACGCAGTTGTGGTTGCTCAGTACCCGGATAACGGGTGGTCAAATTTTCAATTACAATC
Source organism: uncultured Streptococcus sp. (assembly GCA_963517545.1). Classification (GTDB taxonomy): domain Bacteria; phylum Bacillota; class Bacilli; order Lactobacillales; family Streptococcaceae; genus Streptococcus. The sequence continues at coordinate 6,262 of CAUQGR010000043.1, forward strand.
CGTTTATCTTCGTCCATATCTTCCACCCAATCAATAAAATTGCCAATCCAGTCAGACCAATGTGCAGCGTCCGCGACAGGCGATACACGCGCTGGGAGGTTCTGACAGTCCGGTTGAGATTATCAAAACCTCTCAGTTGGAGAGAAATCGACCGCGTCATCGATTGATCCAAGGTCTTAATCACCAATGGAATTAGAACCGGCAGGACTGACTTTAATTTCTGAATCAACGTTTTTTGCGGATTGGTTCCGCGAACTTTTTGTGCCTGCTGGATTTTCCGCATATTGCGCATCATTTCCGGCAAAATATAACACACCGACATCAGAACGTAGACGGTTTTATAAGACAATCCGGACAGTTCCAAATAGGCCGCGTTTTCTGAAATACTCGTGGTCACCATAAAAAAGCCACTGGTCAAAATAATCACCAATACTCGACAACCCAGAGTGGTGGCGTAAATCAGGCCTTCTTTGTAGAACGACACCCCAAGCACAGAAAACAGCACAGTTTGATTCCGACTGTAAAATAACCCTTGGATGATCAGCATGGTGCAAATCAGAAACAGGCTGAATCCCAGCGCCTTAAAGGTGGTAGAACTCAATTTGGAAAATAACAATAGCAGTGTTGCGACAAGAATTAATCCGGCCTGAAGCAATAAATTCATACTGGCAAAGCTCAACAACGTCATGTCCAAGATGAACAAGAGCTTAGTAATCGGATCGATCACCTGGTACCACTTGAGCTTGACCCGTGGCGCTCCAGAAATCAATGTTTTATCAGTCATCATTTATCATCGCTAAAGAAGTGCACCATCCGCTTCGGCAGCTGACGATAGATGAAGAATGCCAGGTAGGCCACGCAGACTTTATCCAAAATATCCAAGACAAACTCATCGATAAATGAGGCCAGCCACACTGGTACATGATTGGCGACCATTACCGCAAACAATGAGTCACCCCAAGCGATACCGGTCTGACCACCCCAAAAGATGACGTTGAGTGGCGTTGAAATGACAGCTGAAACGATGGCAATAATAATAGCAGAAACAAATACTCGTCGCGCTGACGAGAACCACCCATTGGCGTGCAAAACTCCGACAGCAATCCCAATTCCGATGCTGGTAATCGCATACACGGTTGAAATTGGCGATAAGGTCAGCCCATAGATCACGTTGTTGATGAAACCACTAATGGCACCGGCAACCGGCCCAACCAACATGCTGGCAAGAAAGGTCCCCAAAGACCCCAGCCAAACGGGCAACTTTAACCCCTCCGCCAAGGCTTTGGCAACATAGTTAATCCCCACGGCAGCGGGAATCAAAGTCATGGTGGCAGCACTTAACTTAAATTTCCACATACTGGTACGATGAATCGGTTCTGTTTTCATAATCTTCTCCTTTTGTTTTTAAAGAGCCGTGTCTGGATAGACTTTCGGACGCAACGCTCTATTATATATCTACTGAACTGTCTATACACAAGATTTCCATCCTTAGTCGACATGAGCTGGAAATCTTTATTTGTTAAGTAGTTCACAACACATTATACACCTATTTTGTGAATAGTCAAGTGTATTTACAGTAAAAATTTAGAAAATCCTAAAAATTTCCTCTTATTTTCTATTTAAAAATGAAAATCATTAATTCTGACACCAAAAAAACCCAGACGACATTGTCTGAGCATTCTTTTATCTAGTCGTTTAAGGAAGTTGAGTTCAGTATGTTTAAAGTCTCTGCACCATCATTTCTTCAACAAACCTTGTTCTTGTAGAAACTCTTTGGCTACTTGTTCTGCTGACTTGCCTTCAACACCGACTTGGTAGTTGAGCTGGCTCATCTGGCTTTCAGTAATTTTACCAGCCAATTTATTGAGAACTGTTTCCAACTCTGGATGTTTCTTGAGAAGATCTTCTTTCATTAGTGGAGCCCCCTGATAAGGTGGGAAGAGTTGTTTGTCATCTTCCAATACCTGTAAATCATAACGTGCCAATTCCGCATCAGTCGAATAAGCATCCGTGATTTGAATATCACCTGACTGAATTGCCTGATAGCGAAGAGCTGGCTCCATAGTCGCTACATTGAGATTGAGACCGTACATTGATTGCAAGCCCTTATTTCCATCTTCACGGTCATTAAACTCAAGTGTAAAGCCTGCCTTCAACTGCCCTTCCACTTTTTTCAAGTCCGAAATGGTCTTCAAGCCATATTCTTGAGCAATCTTTTTCGGAACAGCTACAGCGTAGGTATTTTGATAAGACATGGGTTTGAGATAGGCTAGATGATCCTGTTTGGCAATACCATCACGCGCCACCTGATAAACCTGCTCTGGCTCATGACTCACTTTAGGTGATGGTTGAAGCAAACTTTCAGTCACCGTACCAGTAAATTCAGGATAGATGTCAATATCGCCTTTTTTCAGAGCTTCATATAGGAAACTTGTTTTCCCAAAATTCGGTTTAACAGTCGCAGTCATACTGGTATTTTCTTCAATTAGCAACTTATACATATTGGCCAAAATTTCTGGTTCTGGTCCCAATTTCCCAGCAATAACCAAGTTTTCTTTCTCTTTTTGAGCCAAAAGAGCTGGACTATAAGACAAACCGAGCAATATGGTCACCAAGGCAAAACCAGAAAAAATCGTCCGCAATTTTGCTTTTTCCATCACTTTTAGTAGGAAGTTAAAGGCAATGGCAAGCACTGCAGAAGAAAGGGCCCCAATCAAAATCAGACTGGCATTATTACGGTCAATTCCCAAAAGGATAAAGGAACCTAGTCCCCCTGCCCCAATCAAGGCCGCCAAGGTTGCCGTACCGATAATTAAGACTGCTGCCGTCCGAATCCCAGACATCATAACAGGCATAGCAAGTGGAATTTCAAACTTCTTGAGTCGCTCCCACCTAGTCATCCCAAAGGCAATCCCAGCCTCTTGCAGGTTCGGATCAATTCCTTTCAGCCCAGTGATGGTATTTTGTAAAATCGGGAAGATCGCATAAATCACTAGAGCTGTCAAAGCAGGCAAGGTTCCAATTCCCATCAAGGGGATAAAGAGTCCCAACAAGGCCAGAGACGGGATGGTCTGGAAAATCCCTGCAATCTGCAAAACCCAATCCGCCAACTTCTCATGATAGCGAAGATAAACAGCCAAGGGAATCGCGATAAAAATAGCTAGTAACAAGGTCAAAAGCGACAACTGCAAATGTTGAGATAGAGCTGTCAACCAATCACTAAAACGATCCTGAAAAGTTGCAATTAAATTAGTCATGAACACTACCTCCAAACAAGTCTGCTACAAATTCTGTGGCAGGAGCTTTTAAAATTGTCTCTGGATTCGCTACCTGGCGAATCTCTCCATCCTGCAAGACAGCAATACGGTCCGCCAATTTCAAAGCTTCATCCGTATCATGGGTCACAAAAATCGTTGTCATCCCAAACTCTTTATGCAATTCTTTAGTCAGAACCTGCAACTGTTTTCTCGAAATAGCATCCAAGGCTGAAAAAGGTTCATCCATGAGGAGAATCTTAGGCTGACCAATCATAGCACGAACAATTCCAACCCGTTGCTGTTCTCCACCAGATAATTCACTAGGCAAACGATGCCCATACTCAGCTACTGGTAAACCAACCTTAGCCAAAAGCTCTTCTGTTTTCTGAGCAATTTCTTCCTTAGTCCAGCCCTTCATCTCAGGAATCAGGGCAATATTTTCCGCGACCGTTAGATTAGGAAAGAGAGCAATAGCCTGTAAAACATAACCAGTAGAAAGACGAAGTTCACGCTCATCATAGTCTTTGATGCGCTTGCCATCCATATAAATATTTCCATCAGTTGGTTCCAAGAGACGGTTGACCATCTTGATCATGGTCGTCTTACCTGAGCCAGATGGCCCAACTAAAACCATAAACTCGCCATTCTCAATCCGTAAATTAACATCTCTCAAGACATCTTTTTCTGTGTAACGTAAAGCTACATTTTTGTATTCAATCATTCTGTATCCTCAATTTAAAACTTCCCTCGATTGGTCAAGTCTTCTACCTTAGGCATAACTTCCTTATTATCCCAATGCTCCACAATTTTACCGTTTTCTAGTCGGAAGATATAGTACCGGGCATAGGCAAGGCCATCAATCTGAGTCTGACCATAGCTAACCACATAGTTTCCTTGTCCTAAGAGTTGGAAAACAAAGTCAAAAGTGGTCTTTACTTATAAACAGCTAATTTGCTCCATTTTAAACCTCATTTTCCTCCTCTTTCAGATTATCCAAAATTCTTTCTTGAAAGGCTTCAAACTGACGAATTTTTTCCTCTGAAAATCCTTTGTAAAAGATCGTATCCAATTTCTGACTGACACGATACCCCACTTCTTTCTGAGACTGCCCCAACTCTGTTAAAACCAAATACTTCTTACGCTTATCTTCTCCACATGGACTAATAGCTACAAGATTTTGTTCCTCTAGTTTTTTAATCATCGTCGTCAGTGTATTGTTAGCAAGCCCAGTCGCAAGCGCAATATCTGTCGCAGTTGCGCAGCCAGTTTTACTATTCCATAAAACCGCTAAAATCTTGCCCTGTTCACTCCGATAAAGAGCTTCAGGATCTTGGCTCAGTAACTTTTGAAAAATACGCCCATTCAACAAACGAATATGATGGGCTACCAAATGACTATCTTTCATGACACCTCCAATTTATTTCGATATCGAAACGAATAAGGCAATTGTAACACTCATTATTCTAACTGTCAACTATTTCGACTTAGAAATAATTTTTCCCAGTAAAAAAATCTCCCACCCAAGGTAGAAGATTTTACTCTTATATACTTAATCCGTCATGTCCGATACCAACGTTCGATGCTCTAAGGGAATACTGCACATAACTAGCAAGAAAATGAAACCAGACTGAATCCAGAAGAGGGCCAAGTCAAAGATTCCGTGCACAGCAACCACTGTAAGGAAAGATAGATAAAGACCAATAATCGGACGTTTCCCCGACTCCTGACTCATATCCATCATCAAGCGAACAGGAGCAACAGAAGACAAAACTAATAAAATGGTCCCCACAATTCCGTAACTCAGAATCGTATCAATATAAAGACTGTGAGCATGTTCATGATAAGGAGCATTTATCCGAGGATACGAGTGCATGTAGGTCAATGGCCCTTCACCCCAGAAAGGATTTTGCTTAAATAAGGCCATCCCAGCATCCCAGATAGAAATGCGTTCTTCCATAGAAGAGTCTAAAGTCCCCATCCGAACTCCCAAATCACTAGAAAAGAGGAAGCTCAAGCCAATCGCAAAGACCCCAATACTAAGCCAAAAGGCCTTCCAGTTTTTAATGGTCGTAAAGAGATAAATAATGGCTCCAGCGATAATAGCAGGAAAGGCAGTTCGATTTTGCGTAAAGTTCAAACCAAAGAGATTCACAAAGCCTGCAATCACACAGAATACTTTCAACCAATTCAACTTGGTCGTTGTAAACAGATAGAAGGCAATCATGATACAGAAACAACAAATAATTCCATAATAATTAGGGTTAAAGAAGGTCACTTCTGCACGATTCTGATGCCACACCTGCATATTGGGTGAAAGAAAAGCATAGTTGAATTTCTTCACAATTTGGAAATGCTCTAAACTCGCAAAAGCAGCTGACAAGACGCTACCAAACAAGACGAGCTGCAAAATCAATCGAAAGAATTTATGTGATAAAATCGACTGATAGTGCAAAAAGAAAACAGTAAATAGAAAAATTCCTACTGAAGCCACAACTCCCATCCAATTTTGTGCAAAAACGGATATAACAGTACTATAGCCAAGAAAAAGAAGCAGCATCGGATGCTCCCCCATTCTCTGAAGAATACTTTTCATGTCTCCTGTAAAAATCAAACTGATAATATATAAACAGAATACAACTACAAAAAGATAAAAGGGTAAAAAGATACTCAGGATAATTCCCAATAAAATTAGCTCTTTACTAGACAACCCTTTCAGCTTTTCAATAAAGCCTATTGATTTCAAAATGAATCCTTTCTCTCCAAATCAGTTGATTCAGATAATAGTAAGCTACCCTTTATTGTACCACTTTTTTAGCAATTTGAAAACAAAGGAAACGTTTCCCTAGGTAAAAAAGCGAGCAAAAATACTGAGATTTCAAAACTCAATCTTAATGATTGCATTTTCTCTAAGAAAATCATGCCGTAAATAGTAGGCATATGTTAAAATAGTAGTAATAAAATATAGATTAGGCGCAACTATCCAAACTAGATTCAAATCATATACTATTCTTAAAGAAAGGCAACACTATGAAATCCTACCAAGCTGTCTATCAAATTCTAACTAAAGAAACCGACTATATCAGCGGAGAAAAAATTGCAGAAGAACTATCCCTAAGCCGAACATCAATTTGGAAAGCCATCAAGCGACTAGAACAAGAAGGCATTGAAATTGATAGCATCAAAAACAAAGGATATAAACTGATGAATGGTGACCTTATTCTTCCAAAGATTCTAGAAGAAAATCTTCCAATTAAAGTCAGTTTTAAACCCGAAACAAAATCAACACAACTGGATGCAAAAGAAGCAATTGATTTAGGAAATGAAGCAAACACCCTCTATCTAGCTTCCTATCAAACAGCAGGGCGAGGCCGTTTTCAACGTTCCTTCTACTCACCACAAGGTGGTATTTATATGACACTCCATCTTAAACCAAATCTCGCCTATGACAAATTACCATCCTACACACTACTTGTAGCTGGAGCTGTCTACAAAGCCATTAAGAACCTAACTTTAATAGATGTCGACATAAAATGGGTCAATGATATCTACCTAAACAATCATAAAATTGGAGGAATCCTTACTGAGGCAATGACGTCTGTAGAAACAGGCTTAGTCACAGATATCATTATTGGAGTAGGAATCAACTTTACTATTAAAGACTTCCCCCAGGAATTAAAAGAAAAAGCTGCTAGTCTATTTAAAGCACCAGCACCTATAACCAGAAATGAATTAATTATAGAGATATGGCGTGCTTTCTTCGAAACACCTGCAGAAGAGCTATTATACCTATACAAAAAACAGTCCTTCGTTCTAGGAAAAGAAGTTACTTTCACACTAGATCAAAAAGACTACAAAGGACTTGCTAAAGATATCTCAGAAAATGGCAAACTTTTGGTTCAATGTGATAACGGAAAAGAAATCTGGCTAAATAGCGGAGAAATTTCACTCAAGAGTTGGAAGTAAAATAATACAATTATAAAATAACTCTAGATGAGTAATTCAATTAAGTTCTACACATCTGAAGTTTTTTATATTATTAAAAGTATTCTATAATATTTGTAGTGGGTAAATCCCCTATGGATATCATCAATATGGATGCACACAAGGAAATCATCGCTAAATTTGATTATGATGCTCCATCTTGCCCTGATTGCGGAAGCCAAATAAAGAAATATGACTTTCAAAAACCTTCTAAAATTCCTTACCTTGAAACAACTGGTATGCCTACTAGAATTCTGCTTAAAAAATGCCGTTTTAAGTGTTATCAGTGTTTGAAAATGATGGTGGCTGAGACTTCTATCGTCAAGAAGAATCACCAAATCCCTCGTATCATTAACCAAAAGATTGCTTAAAAGTTAATTGAAAAGGCTTCTATGACTGATATTGCCCATCAGCTTGGCATTTCAACTTCAACTGTCATTCACAAGCTCAATGACTTTCACTTTAAGCATGATTTTTCTCGGCTTCCAAAGACTATGTCTTGGGATGAGTACTCCTTCACCAAGGGAAAGATGAGTTTCATTGCGCAAGATTTTGACAATCTCAATATTATCACTATTCTTGAGGGAAGAACACAGGCTATCATCCGAAATCATTTTCTGCGCTATGATAGAGTAGTCCGATGTCAGGTGAAAATCATTACTATGGATCTGTTTAGTCCCTACTATGCCTTAGCTAAACAGATTCGCTTTCGAATTTCTAGGCTCAGGCTGAAACAGTCTCCCAGACTGTTTCACTCCCGAATACTAAAATCGTTCTAGATCGCTTTCACCCTTCGTTATTATATTTCTAAACTTAGGCTAAAACACTCCACTGGACCGTTTTACTCCAACACTTAAGCCGTGCTATGATTCGTGTGCGTGTCCAAATTATGA
>CAUQGR010000044.1:0-13954 GCA_963517545.1 uncultured Streptococcus sp.
AGAGAGAACATATTTTTCCAATTGGTCCTGCAAATAGAGTTCCAATCTCTCGTGGCGCAGCTTCTTTGCCAATAGGCGCTCCCCCGCCAACTGCAATAATCTGCCAAATTGAATGAAATAGCTGTTTTAAAAAATGAAGTTTGTATTGTGAAGTCTCATCCTTCATCTGTGCTTTAATGGAAAAAAACTGTGATTTTTTTTGCAAGAAATACCAGACCAAGGATGAGCTGACACCCACGATTATTAAACTTAATCCTATCCGCGATGAGGAAACTCCATCTGTCAAGAATACAATTTGATGCTCTGATTGACCAAAAGCTATCCCCTCTATTATCTTTAAAAGATAATGTAGAAAAATACCAGATAAACCTGAAACTATTCCTTGCAAAATGACTGCTAGGAATAATTTAAGATTATAAGGGATTTTCTGAAAAATACTCCTCAATTCTTTTAACATAGTAATAATTCAGCAAAAATGGCTTTAAGTACGCCTTTAAAATCACCTTTAACACACTCAGTTACTTCTATAGCCTTTTCACGGTTAATCTCTTCTTTGAAACCAGTAGTATAGTTAGTAATACATAAAATTCCTAGAAGTCTCAAACCTGATAGGCTACAACAATAACTTCAGAAGCAGTTGACATTCCGACCACATCTTTTCCAAGCATCTTATAGGTACAAATTTCTACTCATGTTCAAATTAGAACACGCGCTCTACCTTTCTGTTTATACTCTTCGAAAATCTCTTCAAACCACGTCAACGTCGCCTTGCCGTATATATGTTACTGACTTCGTCAGTTCTATCTGCAACCTCAAAACAGTGTTTTGAGCTGACTTCGTCAGTTCTATCTACAACCTCAAAGCAGTGCTTTGAGCAGCCTGCGACTAGTTTCCTAGTTTGCTCTTTGATTTTCATTGAGTATTAATTTTGTTCTTTAACAGAGAGCTACCTGAGTTCTATTCAAGCTCAGGTAGTACTTCTCTTATAAACTAAATCATCTCATTATTAAATAGTAGGATTTTTTACAAGACATCGTCATCAGAAATCTTAGAATTTAATGTTGTTCCCCAATGGGTAATTTTACGGTGGGGTTGAGCTAAAATTGGTCTGTTTTCATAGATTGTTTGCCATCTATTCCATAGTAGACCTGTCTTTTTCTCAATCTTAATTCGCAGATTTCTCATATTTTCTTTGATTGGGAGGTTGAGGACAAAACCTGCAGTCTGGTTGCGACCGTTTCCTTCCCAAGAACGACTACGAACAACTTGGTTTCCATCTTTGTCTACTGTAACTTCTTCCCAAGTTATAGAGTAGCGGGCAATGTAAGCTCCACTATGTTGAATTGTCAATGTTTTGTCTTTTGCAGGAGTCTGACTGATTGGTTGAACTGGCTTAGAAACTTGTGTCGCTGTCTCACCATTCGTAGCGATAAAGCGGAAAACTTCTACTTCTGCAAGACTGAGGGCTTGATTGTTCTTACGTAGTTGCACACGAACACGGCGTCCTAATTTCCCATTTAATTGAACATCCAAGCTCGTTCCGTCAAGTTTAGAAACATACTGTCTAGCAACTTCTTTCCCTTTTTCATCATATAAAATCACATCAAAGTCTGACAGACGTTTAGAAAGCTCGCCATCCCCACGGTTATGAAGGCGAACAAGTCCTACCTGTTCTGTACGACCTAAATCAACTTCCCACCAAGGCTGGTTTTCAAATTTTGTATGGGTAATTGATTGCTGGCTATAACTACTATTGGTATTACCATCCAAGGCACGACTAGCATCTCCACCAAAATCAGTAGAACTTTGCTTAGCTTGTTTTTTCCAAGCGATATTCTCAGCACGATATACTTGGACTTCTGCAAGACTGAGGGCATTATAGCCTTCTAGCTCAATTCGAACATAGCGCGCTTTTTTATGGTTAATCGCAATTTGTGCTGACACATCTTTAAGAGATGTTATGCGTTTTCTCTCAATTTCTTTACCAAAACTATCTAACAGAATGACATCAAAGTTTGCCAATCTATCCTGGGCAGTGTCTGTGCGGTTGTAAATATTGATTTGGCGAATGGTTTCTTCTTTAGCCAAATCTACTTGCCACCAAGGTTTAGATTGGAAGTTGGTATGAGTGACAGAATTGTGACCATAGTTACCATCAACTTTGCCATCCACAGCTCTTCTAGCATCTCCTCCGAAAGCTGTCGAACTTTGACTAACCTGTTTCCCTAAGGCAATATTTTCCATTGGTTCAGCGCTTGGTTGACTAGAAGATTGAGGCAGAGCCTGTTTCTTAAAGAATCGCACTTTATCCAATTTCGGATCACGATAACCATGTTTATCCAAGGTAGCTCGTTTACCAATATTAAAGTTAGGAATATCATTCATTCGACTTTCAAAATAGCCACGAGAACGGTGTTTAAAGCGTGAATTACCTGTAAATGTAACAATATCACGATCATTATGAATCAAGGGAGTCACAACATTATCATTATCAACCACATAATGCTTAATTTTTCCACTAACAGCTAATTTACGGCTTTCCAAACCAACATCCCAGAAACCATTCTTAGCATTCCAAACAGTTCTGGAAGTAATCACTTTAGGAGCACTGAAAGTCGTCACTTTTCTCAATACATGGTTATAAAAATCAGGATATTTTTGGTAAGCTTCAACCGCTGCAATCTGAGCTAGGTAGCCTCCAAGAGAATGACCTGTCATATATAATTTCGTAATACTTGTATCCTTGGCTAATTCCCCAACAACCTTGCGGATATCATCCGCTTGAGCTGGTTTATTTCCACCAAATAAAACCAAATCTGCACTTAAATCCTTGGCGTCATTAACTCTCGTTCCACGAATAGCCAACATGTGCACCGTTCCATCTTTGAGATAAGGAAGGTCGCTCTTGGTCTCAAATAAGAAAGCATCCAAGCCACTATCTGTATGGTAGGCTTTTTTCATCTTCCAGAAAGGAGCCAATTCATTGTGCATAAGTTTGTATTCTTGACGGTCAAGATAGAGACTAGGGAAAGGATTCTTATGATCTAAAATTTTCTCAATATAATCATCGTCTCGATAAGCTAACTCCATAAAGAGAAGAGAATCACGGTCTGTGACATACCATTCTTTCTTATTGTCATCTTCTCCATCTGCCAAACCATCCCCATCACTGTCTGCTAGCAAGGGATGACTGTTATATCCTAGATAATCCTTACCATCTTTGTTGTACACATAAAGTTCATCTTTGTTTTTGATGCCATCTTGGTCATCATCCCCTTCCAAATCAAGAACTTTTTCACCATAGAGAGATTCATCAATCAAATCATTTTCTAAATGCAATTCCCCTTTGGAAATCTTCACCAAATCTTCTGCAGTTAGAGAACGAGTATTTGTTGGTTTTTCTGTCACAACTTCTTCTTTAGTTTCTTCTACAGGAGCAAGAATAGGTGAGTCTTGAACCGGCTCTGTTATCTCTACTTTTGACTCTTCCCTTTTGTTTTCAAGAACTTTACTTGCTTCCGGAAGCGTTTGAGGAGCTAGTCTTGGCTCCTCTCTAAGAGGAGTTTCTAGTTTTGGAGCAACATTTTCTGGCTCTCTCAATTCCTCCTTAGAATCTAGCACTCTTGTTGCCACTTCAAATGTTACATCTTGTTTTAGTTCATTGGCTGAAATTCCAGCTGGAGCTAGAAATGCAAAGCCGACTGCAACAGATACAACTCCGATACTTAATTTTTTTATGCCAAAACGCATAATTCGTTGACCAATTTTCATTATTTCTTATCTTTCTTTTCGTTTATTTATAAGCAGACTCAAGCGGAATCTCCTTGTCCCCTATCTAGGACAAGACTGAGAAATTCAGAAAGTAAATTCATTCTTATCTTTCCTTATCATCCTAGTCTGCTTGGCTAGGAAGCTAATGCTAGTATCCTAGATTCTTGTCTTTCACAATGCTAACTATCAGACTCTTTCAGGTACAAGAGTAGGAAGAAACCCATAGTCTACCTATGTTTCTTCTTTGTTCCGAATAGGCAGTCAATCATGAAAAAGTAGAGGCATTCCCCCTTTTAAATCTTTTTTCTTACAATTCAGCAAGAATCGCTTTAAGCAAGCCTTTGAAGTCACCTTTAACACGTTCAGTCACTTCTACAACTTCTTCGTGGTTGAGTTCTTCTTGGAAACCGGCCGCAAAGTTAGTAATACATGAAATTCCTAGAACTTTCAAACCTGAGTGGGCTGCTACAATAACTTCAGGAACAGTAGACATACCAACCGCATCTGCTCCCAGTGTCTTATAGGCACGAATTTCTGCTGGTGTTTCATAAGTTGGACCAGTTACACCGATATAGACACCTTCATCAAGCTTGATACCAAGTTTTTTAGCCACTTCATGGGCAGTAGCACGGTATTCTGGTGTGTAGGCCTTAGACATATCTGGAAAACGAGGACCAAAATCATCCAAGTTTTCACCCATCAATGGGTTTTGCCCCGTCATATTGATATGGTCTGAGATAGCCATCAAAGTACCAGGGCCATATCCAATACCACCAGCAGCATTGGTTACAATAACACCTTCACATCCAAGAACTTTCATGACACGAACTGGGAAAGTCACCACTTCCAGAGGGTTCCCTTCGTAGAAATGGAAGCGACCTTGAAGAGCCAAGACCTTGCGACCTGCAAGGTCACCATATACCAATTTACCAGCGTGTCCGACTACTGTAGAGCGGCCCCAGTTTGGAATCACAGCATAGTCTACTACAACTGGATTTTCGATTTCTTCTGCCAGTTCTCCCAGTCCTGATCCAAGGATTAGACCGAACTCAGGCGTTTGGATTCCCTTGTCCTTCAGGAAAGCAGCTGTTTCATGGATTTTGTCTAAAAATGTCATTGTGTGTCTCCTTTTTTAGTTTTAAGCATTTGACCGATTTTGTCAAAGGTTTTTGCATTGCGAATGGTAATGTGGCGATAGAAAGGTATCTTGAGCAAGTACTTGTGATAGGCAGTCTTAAAGTAGGATTCTTCAGAGAATTTCCCCCAGAAAATACCAAGTTTTCCAAAATGAACGACCTCATCTTTCAGCTCTAAACTCTCAACTGTCGTGATGACTTGATCCACATCCAAGCCCTCTGTGTAAAAGAGGACATCTTTTCGTGCTAAGTCTTCGTTCCACCAAGCTGGCAGATTCTCCACTTCTGCTTCATAGTCTTCTTGACTCAGTAAAGAAAAACTCTGAATAAATGGATAATGGACTGCAAAGAATACCTCTAACTTTTCAACCAATTGGGCTTTGGGATCTGTCGAAGCAAAGAAAATATTGCCACTGTTGATGTAGGTTTCAACCTTTTCCAGTTCCAACTCTGTCAATTCTTGACGAAGTTGCGCCATGACAACCTTATTTTTCCCACCGACATTAATGCCCCTTACCAGTAAAGCATAGCGCGTCATCTTACACCAATTTATCTAAGAAACTTTCCCCAATCATGGCAGTTTCAACACCAAAGTTATCCGCAACTGTCGCTGAGATATCTGCAAAATGTCCTACTGGAATGACACCATTTCCTTTAAAGGCAGGGCTATAGGCCAACAATGGAATATATTCACGAGTGTGGTCTGTTCCTGCATAGGTTGGGTCATTTCCATGGTCCGCAGTAATCAAGAGAAGGTCGTTCTCTCTCATGGCTGCGATAATTTCAGGCAAGCGTTCATCAAACTCATGCAAACAATCACGGTAACCATGAGCATTGCGGCGGTGGCCGTAAAGGGCATCAAAGTCCACCAAGTTTGTGAAGGAGAATCCTTTTTCAAACTCAGCAAGGCCCATGGTCTTCAATAGTGTATCAATTCCATGGCTGTTTGACTTGTTGTGGCCCATGTCATGGTTGATACCAGCACCGTTAAAGATATCGTTGATTTTACCCACAGCATAAGTATCGATACCAGCTTCGTTCAATTTATCCAAAACAGTTGGGGCAAATGGAGATACAGCCAAGTCACGACGGTTTGCCGTACGAGTGAAGTTACCTGGCTCACCAACATATGGACGGGCAATGATGCGACCAAGAAGGGCAGGACGCTCAAGGGTAATCGAACGAGCGTATTCACAGATACGGTACAATTCATCCAAAGGAATGATGTCTTCGTGGGCAGCAATTTGCAAAACAGGGTCAGCTGAAGTATAGATAATCAACTCCCCAGTTTCCATCTGACGTGGTCCAAAATCATCGATAACGGCTGTTCCTGAGTAAGGTTTGTTAGCTTCACGAATGACCTTACGTCCTGAAAATTCTTCGATTTTTGTCAAGATTTCTTCTGGGAATCCATTCCAGAAAGTATCGAAAGGCTCCGTAATGTTGAGTCCCATGATTTCCCAGTGCCCAGTCATGGTATCCTTACCAAGGGATACTTCTTCCAATTTTGTTGCATATCCAGTTGGATTGCTTTCTGCCGGTACAGTCTTAAGAGGAGTTTCACGAGGAATATTTCCAAGACCGATTTTAGCCATGTTTGGGACATTCAAACCAACTGTTTTTGAAATGTGTCCCAGTGTGTCAGAAGCTCCATCTGGAACCCCTGCATTGACAAAGTTATTAGCATCTGGTGCTGCACCGATTCCTACAGAATCCAGTACCACCAAATGAATACGATTAAATTTAGACATCTTATGCCCCCTTCTATTTTCCTTTTTTTGAAGTTAAAATCTGAACTCCATCTCGTCCAGCAACGATTACCTTATCCACCATTTGGTTGAATAAACCGTGCTCTACAACACCAACGACATGATCCAATTCTTGTCCAAAAGCAATTGGATTTTCAATGACATCCAAGGCGAGGTCAATGATAAAATTCTGCATATCCGTCACAAAACGTTGACCGTCTTTTTCACGGAAGCTTGGTTTGTAGCCAGCTCGTTCAAAATGACGAAAGACCTGCTCTGCTCCATACTGAACCACTTCTACAGGCAATTTAAAAGCACCCAGTTTCTCGACCAGTTTGCTTTCATCAACCACCCAAATATATTCTTTTGAGGGTGTTGCGACAACCTTCTCCATGAGAAGAGCACCACCACCGCCTTTGATTCCATTAAACTGACTATCCACTTCATCCGCTCCGTCAACCGTCACATCAACCAAGTCTACTTGGTCAATAGACTTGAGCGGGATATTAAGGCCTTCAGCCTGCTTACTGGTCACACTAGAAGTCGTTACAGCTGTAATCTGCAGTCCTTCTTCCTTGATACGACGACCGATTTCTTCGACAAAATAATAGGCAGTCGAACCTGTCCCAAGTCCAACGACCATTCCATCGCTCACGAACTCAGCAGCCTTGATACCTGCCATTTTCTTCAGATTTTCCATCGATTGACCTCCATCACTCTCAATTTTAATTCTACTATGAAATCGTTTTTTATTCAAGAAAAAAGGTTTAAACAGTATTTTTTCTTGAATTTTTTTCAAAATATACATTTTCTTTTTACTAAACGAATAAAAATTATAGTCTACTCTAATTTTGAGTACACTAAAAATAGAGCTTAAAACCCAATTTAAAAAAATTAACTGATATGTACCCATTAGATTGTTTAATAAAGTAAAAGAACTAATCGAGACAAAAGATTTCGAAGCTGCTAAAACATTTGTTGCAGAAAATCAAGAACAACTTGGAAAATACTTCTCTCAAGCTCAGCAGTTGATTTCTGGTTCAGAAGGTCCAGATGGCCTCGTTAGCAAGATTAAAGGATTTTTCTAAAAATATAAGAGGCTGGCAAAACTCAATTTCAGAAGAAAATGAAATTAATTTTCCCACAATAAAACGCATAGTGTCAAATTTTTTGTAAATCTGATGCTATGCGTTTTTTATGATTAACTATGTTCTGTGATAAACTTGTAGGCTTCTTGACCAGCGATAGCGCCATCTCCAACTGCTGTTGTTACTTGGCGAAGGTCTTTCAAGCGAACATCTCCAACCGCAAAGATACCGTCAACTGCAGTTTTCATGTGGTTATCTGTCACAATCCAACCTGCCTGATCTTGAATATTCAATTCTTTAACAAAATCGCTAAGAGGGTCCAATCCAACATAGATAAAGACACCACCGAAGGCTTGCTCTGTCACTTGACCTGTTTTTACATTTTCAAATACGACAGATTCTACTCGGTTTTCACCCTTGATTTCCTTGACTACAGAATCCCAGATAAAGCTGATTTTCTCATTCGCAAAGGCGCGGTCTTGTAAAACCTTTTGAGCACGAAGTTGGTCACGACGGTGAACAATGGTAACAGTCTTAGCAAAACGAGTCAAGAAGAGAGCTTCTTCAACAGCTGAATCTCCGCCACCAACTACCAACAAATCTTGATCACGGAAGAAAGCACCATCACAAACGGCACAGTAAGAAACACCTCGACTGTTCAGTTCTTCTTCTCCAGGAACTCCCAAAGGACGGTGTTTAGAACCAGTTGCTACGATAACTGTACGTGTTTCATATGTTTGGTCGTCAGTAATCACTTTCTTAAAATCACCATGGTCTTGGACATTTTCAACATAACCATAAATGTGCTCCACACCAAGATTTTCAAGCGGTTCAAACATCTTTTCAGCCAATTCAGGCCCACTAATATTAGCATATCCTGGGTAATTTTCGATATCCGATGTATTATTCATCTGACCACCTGGCAGACCACCTTCAATCAAGCCTACTTTGAGATTGCTTCGAGCAGCATACAAGGCTGCAGTCATCCCTGCAGGTCCAGCACCGATAATAATAGTATCGTACATATAGATTCCTTCTTTCTTGTTGTAACTATCTTTATTCTAACTCTTTCTTGTCAATCACGCAAGGATTATGCCTTGAAAACAAGAATTAAACTCATAACCGCAAAGGATAATACTGGAACAACCAAGACCCCAATCATAATCATATCATAGAGATGGGCTTGGCGAGCCTTGGCTGTCTTATCAACTCCCGACATGGCTCTCAGTCCAATCCAAATCCCTAAAAAAATCAGGACGAGGATGGTGGTCAAGATCAAACTCTCGAAATATAAAGAAAATAGTTGCAGTAGCATGATTTCTCTCATTTCTATCTTTTTTAAAGAGTAAACTCAGCTAGTCCAGCTAACTGAGTTTTCCTTTATCTATTATATCAAATATAAGTCCGTTTGTAACTAGCGAAGAATTCTTTTGTCCGCTCTTCTTTAGGATGGTGGATAATCTCATCCGGTGTTCCAGACTCGATGATTTTCCCCTTATCTAAGAAGAGAATCTTATCAGCCACTTGGGCTACAAAGGACATGTCATGACTGACCAAAATCATGGTCTGACCTGACTTCGCAGCATCTGCAATAGATTTTTCTACTTCTCCAACCAATTCTGGGTCAAGGGCTGAAGTTGGTTCGTCCAAGAGCAAGACATCTGGTTTCATGGCAAGGGCACGCGCTAGGGCAACCCGTTGCTTCTGTCCACCTGATAAATGGCGAGGATAATGGTTTTCACGGTCAGAAAGCCCAACCTTAGCCAACTCTTCCTTGGCAATCTTGGTTGCTTCTTGGTCAGATAATTTCTTAACAACAACCAAGCCTTCTTTCACATTATCAAGTGCTGTACGGCGTTCAAACAAATTAAACTGTTGAAAAACCATGGACAGTTTACGACGTAGGGCCAGGATTTCTTCTTGAGTGATTTTAGAAAAATCAACTGAGAAATCATCGATCTGAATCGAACCACTGTCAGGAGTTTCAAGATAATTGAGACTGCGAAGGAAGGTTGATTTTCCAGCTCCTGAAGAACCAATCAAGGCTACAACTTCCCCTTTTTGAATATCCAAGTCCAGATGATCCAAGACAGTCTGTCCTGAAAAGGATTTGCTTAAATTCGAAATCTTAATCATTAACGAAGGTCTCCTTTCACATCTGTTTGCACTGTATCAGGTGCAGAAATAGCCATTTTTCTCTCGATGAAACGACCGAGGCTTTCAATTCCGATATTGACTACCCAATAAACAAGGGCAACGGAGATAAAGCGTTCAAAATAGCGGTAATCAGCTCCACCCAAAATCTGAGCTTGGGCAAAGACTTCCACAACACCCGCACTAAAGGCTAGAGATGTTCCTTTGGTCAAGCCGATTAGGGAATTGATCAAGGTTGGAGTCGCCACAACGGCCGCATTTGGAATAATCACGCGACGATAAACTTGTGCTCGGGTCATCCCCAGACTACGTGCCGCCTCAATCTCACCAGGATTGACTGAAAGAATCGCTGCACGAATGGTTTCACTGGCATAAGCTGCTTCATTGAAAGCAAAAGCAACAATCGCAAAAGCAGCGGCTGGAATCGCATTGATATTGAGACCAGTACCCCATTGCTGATTGAGAGCTTTCAAAGCCAAAGGAATTCCGTAGTAGGTCAACATGAGTTGCACTAAAATCGGTGTCCCTTTTAAGAAACTAACAAAGAAGGCCTGCAAGGGATATAAAATCTTGACACGATTGATTTTCACAATGGCAAAAAGAAGTGCCAAAACCAAGCCAAAAAAGGCACCACCAATTGTCAACATAATCGTTGTTGGAAGTTGTTGGACAATTCTCGGGATTCCATCAAAGACCGAACGTAGGCTAAAAAGCTTGCCATCCGGAATCAATTGCATCAAGTTTTGGTACCAATCTGATGCTAAAATCGTTGTAACATTCATAAAAACATCCTCTCCTGATAATGATTCATTCTACCATACTTCTGCCGTCAATGAAATTATTTGCTACGGTCAGATACAGACTTTGTCTACCTACTAGTTTATCATACTTTGAAACAGGGAGGCTATATATTTTATCTATCAAAGAGATAAGTAAAAACTATTTCAATCCCAATTCTTCATAAGGTTTTCGATAACCGATTTGCTTAACAGTTCCATTTTCTACTAAAATGGGGCGTTTTAACAACATACCGTCGCTTGCTAGCAACTCAGCTGCTTCTTGGTTTGACAGACTTCCTACCTTATCTTTCAGCCCTAATTCACGGTATTTGATTCCACTGGTGTTGAAAAATTGCTTCAACTCGAAACCTGAGGTCTCTAGCCAGTTTAAAATGACTTCTTGGCTGGGTGTTTCTTCTACGATGTGAACAGCTTTATAGTCCACACCGAGTTGGTTTAATTCTTGTTTTGCTTTTTTACAAGTTGAACATTTTGGGTATTCGATAAATTCTAACATGTCTTTCACTTTCTATTGTTTCTATCTTTAAAATCTGCGCCTTCATGCTCCAAGAGCCAAGCTTTCTTTTCCACTCCTGCAGCATACCCTGTCAGACGCTTGCCTGCGCCTAGCACACGATGACAAGGTACTAGGATAGACCAAGGATTGCGCCCCACTGCTCCACCAATTGCTTGAGCAGAATCCACTTGCAGGTCTTGGGCTATTTGTCCATAGGTCACTGTCTGACCATAAGGAATTTCCTGTAAATAGGACCAAACTCGCTTTTCAAAATCCGTTCCGATTGGAGCCAAGGGCAAGTTGGATAAATCCTGAGACTTGCCTTTAAAGTAAGCATCTAAGCAAGTAATAACTGGGTCTAAAATGGGATGACTAACAACTGCTTCTATCGTCTCATCTCCTAGTCCCCTCTCAAAATGCTTCTGCTCCTGCACCCAAATGCCATACAAATGATAATCATCAGCTACAAGAGAAAGGGAGCCAATTGGTGAAGAGTAGAGCATTTTTGCGTACTTCTTTTGCATTATTTCTTCAATTTTTGATAGGCCAAGCGTTCGCCATCAACTGGAACTTTTCCGACCTGTTTAAATCCAAGCTTTTCAAAAATATGTTGCATAGCCTTGTTTGCAACATGCGTATCTGAGCGAAAATCTAGATAGTCAAAACCTTCAATCAAGCCCTCTAAGAAGGTTTGAGCCACCCCCTGTCCCTGGACATCTGCTGCCACAGCAATACGGTGAAAGACTAGATATTCTGACTCTCCAGCTTGCCAGTTGCCTTCATAAATGGCTTCATAGGCTGCCTCTGGACTCTTAGTCACAGCAACATAGGCTAGTAGTTCTCCATCTTCCAAGGCTACATAGGCTTGACCTGAGATAATATCCTCAATAATAATATCAGCATTTGGATAACCATTTTGCCACTGGTCACTACCAGAATCCGCTAAACATTTTTTAGCATCCTCCATCACCTGCATGATGGCATCTACTTCATTTGGAAAAGCTAAACGAATTTCCATCTTTTCTCCTCATTTCTGACTAGTTTCTCCCATCATAGCATAATTTAAGCCTTTTCACAAGCAGTTAAAACTTGACTTTCTGTTTTTATTATTTTATAATCTAGTTATAAAAACTAGATAAAAAGGAGTTGAAAATGAAAACTACCTTTTCCTACCCAAAATGGGCAGAAATTCCAAACATTGACCTCTATCTGGACCAGGTTTTGCTCTATGTCAATCAGGTCTGCGCCCCTATCTCTCCTGATAAAGATAAGGGCCTGACAGCATCTATGGTCAATAATTATGTGAAACATGGTTACCTAACAAAGCCTGATAAGAAAAAATACCAACGCCAACAGATTGCCCGTCTGATTGCTATCACAACTCTCAAGTCTGTATTTTCTATTCAAGAAATAGCACAGACACTGAATACTCTCCAAACTCAAGCAGGTTCAGACCAACTCTACGATGCTTTTGTGGACTACATGAACCAAGGAATTGACCCAGCTAACCCTATTATACAAACCAGCTGCCAAACCGTTAAACTCTATCATCAAACTCTAGCCTTAATCCATCGTACTCAAGAGGAGGTAATCCGATGAACACTAGTCTTAAACTCAGCAAACAACTTAGTTTTAGAGAGGAGATCGCTAATAGCGTGACCCATGCTGTGGGTGCAGTCATCATGCTCATCTTACTGCCTATTTCATCCACCTATAGTTATGAGGCACACGGATTTTTATCATCTATCGGCATTTCCATTTTCGTTATTAGTCTCTTTCTCATGTTTCTATCATCCACCATTTATCACTCTATGGCCTATGGTTCGATCCACAAATATGTCTTGCGAATCATTGACCATTCGATGATTTATGTGGCTATCGCAGGCTCTTATACTCCAGTCGTCGTGACTTTGATGAATAACTGGTTTGGCTATCTGATTATTGCCATCCAGTGGGGAACGACCATCTTTGGTATTCTCTATAAAATCTTTGCTAAAAAAGTCAATGAGAAATTTAGCCTTGCTCTTTACCTGATTATGGGCTGGTTGGTTCTAGCTATCATTCCTGCCATTATCAGTCAAACGACGCCCATTTTCTGGAGTCTCATGGTAACTGGCGGACTTTGTTATACAGTTGGAGCTGGATTTTACGCCAAGAAAAAACCTTATTTCCACATGATTTGGCATCTTTTTATCCTAGCCGCATCTGCCCTCCAATACATTGCCATTGTTTATTATATGTAAAAATAGGTTAGGAGAAAAAATCCTAACCTATTTTTATTCTCTATGATGTTTTATACCCAATCAAAAAAGTACTCTAGTCCATTTTATAGTACCTACTAGCGTGCCGTCAATTATGGGATACTGCTTCCCTACTAGTATGTAAATCAAAATAGTTAATACTCTTCGAAAATCTCTTCAAACCACGTCAACGTCGACTTGCCGTATGTATGGTTACTGACTTCGTCAGTTCTATCCACAACCTCAAAACAGTGTTTTGAGCTGACTTCGTCAGTCTTATCTACAACCTCAAAGCAGTGCTTTGAGCAACCTGCGGCTAGCTTCCTAGTTTGCTCTTTGATTTTCATTGAGTATTAAAGCATAATCATTCGTTAATGAACCGTACCTAACGAATCAAGACAGACAAATGGTCAGATAACAAAAAACCGTTTTGCAACGGCTTTTTGACTGTGATTTATTTACATCCGCTTCTACTTACGGCAAATTATTCCCTGCTGCAAGATAAATTTCATACCATTCTT
>CAUQGR010000045.1:0-13195 GCA_963517545.1 uncultured Streptococcus sp.
GAGCATCCCAAAGGTCACGACCAATTGTATTGCTGTATTGATGTTTTTCAAAGTAAGCGTGCAAACCTTTAGCAAAAGCAGCATCTCCTAGCCAACGACGAAGCATGTGCATGAGACGGCTTCCTTTAGCATATACGATAGCACCATCAAAGAGCGTATTGATTTCATCTGGGTGTTTGACTTCGACGTGAACAGACTGTACGCCATCAGTCGCATCACGTTTCAAGGCAGACGGAACACCACCTGTTTGGAAATCTTCAAAGATATTCCAACTTGGCTCAATGGCATCCACACAGACGTATTCCATCATGTTAGCGAAGCTTTCATTGAGCCAAAGGTCATCCCACCATTTCATAGTAACGAGGTTACCAAACCATTGGTGAGCCAATTCATGTGCCACAACAAGAGCAACTTGTTGGCGGCTAGCAAATGTAGAGTTTTCATCGACAACCAAGTAAACTTCACGGTAGGTTACAAGACCCCAGTTTTCCATAGCACCTGATGAAAAGTCAGGAAGGGCGATATGGAGAGATTGAGGGATTGGGTACTTGACTCCGTAGTAATCTTCGTAAAACTCGATTGAGCGAACAGCGATGTCCAGTGAGAAATCAAGATTAGATAGTGGGTGGGCTTTGGTTGAGTAAACACCTACAAGGGTACCGTTTTTCGTTTTAGCGGTCACACCTTGCAAATCACCAGCGACAAAAGCTAACAAGTAAGAAGACATACGAGGTGTTGTCTCAAATTTCCAGATACCTGTTTCCTTGCGGTTTTCAACATCGATTTCTGGCATGTTTGACAAGGCCACTTCACCTTCTGCTTGGTCAAAACGTAGAGAGAGGTCAAAAGTCGCTTTGGCTTCAGGCTCATCCACACATGGGAAGGCTTCGCGCGCAAAATGGCTCTCGAACTGAGTAGACAAGACTTCCTTCTTGACACCATCAACTGTGTAGTATGAAGGGTAAATCCCTGTCATGTTGTCCGTGATTTTACCAGAAAAGGTAAGAACCACTTCAACTTGACCAGCCTCAGCTAATTCGATATGAAGGGCTTCATTTTCATGGTCAACTGTGAATGGACGAGCTTCCCCTGCAACTTCTACAGAAGCGATTTCCAAATCCTTTTGGTGAAGGGAAATACGGTCACTCTGTGCTTGACCAGTGATGGTCACCTTCCCAGAAAACGTCTTGGTCTCACGACTCAAGTCTAAAAATAAATCATAATGTTCAGGAACAAATTGCTTAATAAAATGTTCAACTGCTTGCATAATTTTCTCCTATCTAAGTTTAAGAGCTGGAGCTCTTCTTCAAACAAACTTATTATATCATGTTTTGCCTAAGAAAAAAGGATTGGACGGCGATTTCCAAAACTTTCTTACTTCTAGCAGGCTACATGGGGTAGACCTTGCGAAATTCTTCTAAAACAACCTTGCTATTAGGCGTAAAAGTCAGGCCTGCCTCCCTCATCAACTCGGTGAAAAAGTCTTCATGAACCCGGCGCCAATAGGCTAAAGATTTGTCTCCCTCACCTTCCTTAAAGGCATGGTCAGCAGAAACTTGATGAAAGGGCTGAACGGAAACCTTTGTAATTTCGACAATGCAGACAGCCTGATTTTGACTATCTAAAATGACATCGAAGGTCCCTTCTCGTGGAAGGGGTTCGTCTTCTAGTGCGTAGAGGTCATAGGCTGAAGCCGTTGCTGTCTTTTCGCCTCTTAGTACCAAATCTGCCAAGAGATCTGCTTCCACTCCAAAAGCCCAGGCATCTATCTCATCTCCAATTGAGGGATTGATTTGCTTGTAGGCATTCCACATTTCTTGCGGTGTCATAGGTTGCTCCTTTGTAATTTTTTACTTTCTTCTTTTATGTATTTGAGATGGTCTGGATGGTCAATTTCTAAATCAAAAATCTCCGGAATAGAGCTATAGTGGATAATGCATTCGATACCCAACTGATTCATTTTTTGTATGAAAGAAGTATTCAGATAGCCTGCTACAGCAAAATCAATCTTGTTCTTTCTTGCTTTATTCTGCATCTGTCTCAACATATCTAACATAATTGGATTTTCCATATCATGCCATTGACTGTTTCTCACAGTGGCAAAAATAAAAGAAGTCAAATCATTCATTCCAACTACAATCTTTGAAATGCCCGTTTCCAGTATCCTATCCAAGTCAAAATACGCTGACGGTAATTCAATCATCGTGCCGACTTTCCCAGTAAAGCCATGCTGACGCAATACTGTAATAGCTTGCTTTAATTGGTCGGCATCATTGACAAAAGGAAAAATAAGAGACAGATTGGGATTGTTTTGATAAACTTCTGTAACGACATTTGCTTCAGCCTGAAATTCATCCGGACACGCCAGCAAACGCCTAATTCCTCTATATCCAAACAAGGGATGCCTTTCGTCAAAAAACTCTTTAGTCCCCACTAAACAATTGGCTTCTGTATTCGTTAATTCAGAAAAACGATACCAGACCTCCTCATCCGAGTACAAGGAGCAAATGGTGGCTAGATAATCTTTTACAAATTGCTGACAACTTGGTAACAGGATGTTTTGATTGAGCTCTCTCAACAAGTATTCCCCACGAATCATACCGACGTGGTGCAATAGTTGAGGATAAATTTTTTCAAGAATTTTTTCACCACTAAGGGCAAGTTGGTTTCTCATCATTCACCTTCCAATTCATGTAAGAAGTCTTGTCCAGTTCTGGAAATCCTAATAATTCAGACTTAACCTTTAAGACTAATGGCGATGCATTTTCTTCTGTGATCTCTTGAATATCCATCCAAATATATCCAAGCGAATCATTCGCACCATCAGACACAGCTTCCGAAATCGTAACTTGAGGTGCACTCTCATTCATTTCAACATCATACAAGGCCATGATATGGTGAACCATAAAATTTTTTAACTCTTCCCTGACGAAAATATCGTAGATTCGAGGATTAGAGTAGCTTCTAACAGTTAATCCCGTCTCTTCCATAACTTCTCTAGTCAGCGTTTCCGTCAGTCCTTCACCAAGTTGCTGACTGTCACCGGGAAGGTCTAACCTATTTTTGTAGGGACCTGCTGTTTTTTGAATACAAAGAAGGTAACCATGTTTATAGCAAACACCATAGACTCCAAAGTTATTTTTGATTTCCATCCAACTCCTCCTACTTCAAAGACCAGCCACCGTCTATTGTCAATATTTGTCCTTGCATGGCACTCGCTTTCCCACTTGCTAAGAAAAGGCTAATTTCTGCTACTTCCTCTGGCTCAATCCAGCGTTTGATTGGCGTTTCACTAGCCACCCAGTCAGCCAATCCACCTGGCTCAAAGTCGGCAGCGGTCATACCCGTCTTGACTGCTCCTGGAGCAATCCCAAAGACCTGAATCCCAGCTTCTGCATAGTCTAAAGCCAACTGCTTGGTAAATCCAGCCAAGGCGTGCTTCGAAGAAGTATAAGCGTGTCCACCGCCACCAGCTAGACTTGAGGCAATCGAACACATATTGATAATGATTCCTTTTTTATTTTCCAGCATTTGCGTTAAATAATAGCGAGTCAACTCAACAGGAGTCACATAGTTGATTTCAAAAATCTCTTGAATTTCCTGCGCTGTTTGATCCAAAAGGGGTTTGTAATCATCCAACACTCCAGCAGTATTGCACAAAACATCCACCTGAAGACACCAGTCAAAAATAGGCTCCAAGTCCAAGGTCAAATCTCTCTGTAAAAAGTAGAAATCACCCTCTAAGAGTGGATTTTCACCTTGGTCAACTGCATAAACTTGATAGCCCTTCTCTAAAAAGAGGCGAGCTTGAGCCAATCCAATGCCTGAACTCACCCCTGTAATGAGTACACGTTTAGTCATGCACTTCTACCCAATCCGTCGCCAAAACATCACAAGGTGTCGGGCTCCACATGGAAAAACCTTCCCCTTCTCCAGATACGTTGATTAGGAAATAAGGTGTCACTTCAAGCGCAACCCCATTTTGCTCGATAGTGTCAAAAAGTTGGACATAGTTTTCAGCCCCTCCCCAACCAGTACGTACATATTTTTTCTTAGCCTTTAACCCAGGCAGCATTTCTTCAAATGTCATGTTATTCTCCTTTTATTCTACATTCTTTATTTAATTATAACAAAAAACCGTTGTACAACGGCTTTTTGACTCATTTTAAATCAAAATCAATAAGCATTTTATAATTATAGTCATTTAGTTTTAAAAAAGCGTTCCAAACATTCAAAAATATTTGGGACTTCCCTTAATAAATCAGTCACTTTCTTCTTCAAAATATCTCAAGCTTACTCAATGGGATTCAAATCTGGTGAATGAGGTGGTAGAGGTAATAGAAAGTGTTTATCTTGAATGTAAAGTTCATCCAAGATATGCTTAGGATGAAAACTAGCATTGTCCATGACAATGACATGAGGTGTCTTCAAAGCAGGCAGGAGTTGCGTTTTGAACCACTCCACAAAGAAGTCTCTCGTCATACTTTCCTTGTAAATCATGGGAGCTATAAACTCTCCCTCTACTTGTACTGCAACAATTGAAGTCCGTTCAAGACGCCATCCGCTAATCTTTTCATAGACTTTCTCCCCTATAGGAGCCCGTACATCAGGACTATAGAGGTAGCGGTCGATTCCCGTTTCGTCAATATATACGATTGGTAAATCTTTTAGCCTATCCAAAATATCAAGAAACTCAGCGACTTTCTCAGGATCTTGTTCCTTAAAGCTAGTCGTCTTTTTTTAAAATGACCTTAATCTGCTTTAAAGCTGTCCATACTGAAGGAACAGCACAATCAAAATGTGACTCGCAATTTTCCGTAAGAAAGCGTCTGGATGAGCCTATACAAATGCTTTCAATTCCTCTAAAGGAATTTTCCGCTTTTTGACGACTCACTTTTTTCGCTCTAAGTGTCCTTGTTCGCGTCTTTCTTTTCCCACGTGAAGAGAGTTCTGACGCTAACATCAAAAACTTTGGCCGCCTCGACATGTCTGTGTCCCCCTTTGATGTAATCTAAGGCTCCTTGTTTAAAATCTGTACTATATAACGTAGCTTTATTATAATATTCTTATTTAAAACTAAGCAACTATATCATGGCTTGAACTGACTATTTTATATATTGTCTTACTTCGTCCTCACAAAAATATATCAAAAATCAAAAGCGCTTAGGAAAAAACTATATTTCATGAGAGAATGCAATAAATCTTCCCACAATAAAACGCATAATATCAAGTTTTTTTGGCTCACTCCTGATATCATGCGTTTTCTGTTCTTAAAATATTTTTTCTCAGTCTCTTTTTGTTACAAGTTCATCTTCAAAGTCCTTGGTTTTTAGTATATCTAAAATCAAATTTTAACCGACTGACCCTTCCATTTCATAGCTAATCAAACGGTTCAGCTCAACAGCATATTCCATTGGAAGTTCTTTCGTAAAGGGCTCTACAAATCCCATGACAATCATCTCAGTTGCCTCAGATTCTGACAAACCACGGCTCATGAGATAATAGAGTTGTTCTTCAGAAATCTTAGATACCTTGGCTTCGTGTTCCAAAGCTACTTGCGAGTTGTGAATTTCATTAAATGGAATAGTATCTGATGCTGATAGGTCATCCATGATAATGGTATCACACTCGATGTGAGAAACAGATTTCTTAGAATTTTTATTAAAGGTTACCTGTCCACGGTAGTCAACCTTCCCTCCGCCTTTAGCAATGGATTTAGACACAATGGACGAGCTAGTATGTGGAGCATTGTGGATCATCTTAGCACCCGTGTCTTGGTGTTGTCCTACATTGGCAAAGGCAATCGAAAGCATGGTTCCACGCGCCCCTTCTCCATCTAGGTAAACAGATGGGTATTTCATAGTTGTTTTGGCACCCAAGTTTCCATCGATCCACTCAACCGTCGCATCCTTTTGAGCCTTAGCACGTTTTGTTACCAAGTTATAAACGTTATCAGACCAGTTTTGGATGGTTGTATAACGCATATAAGCACCATCTAAGGCAAAAATTTCTACGATGGCAGCGTGCAAGCTGTTGCTTGAATATGTTGGCGCTGTACATCCTTCAACGTAGTGGACACTTGCTCCCTCATCAACAATAATCAAGGTACGTTCAAACTGACCAGTATTTTCGTTGTTGATACGGAAGTAAGTTTGAAGTGGAATATCTACCTTGACCCCTTTTGGTACGTAGATAAAGGTTCCACCAGACCATACTGCTGAGTTAAGGGCAGCCAATTTGTTATCTGTTGGCGGTACCAACTTAGCAAAGTATTGTTTAAACAAGTCTGGGTATTCCTTGAGGGCAGAATCTGTATCTGTAAAGATAATCCCCAATTTTTGGAACTCTTCCTTCATGTTGTGGTAAACCACTTCTGACTCGTACTGGGCAGAGGCACCTGCTAGATAGGCACGCTCAGCTTCTGGAATCCCGATTCGTTCAAAGGTTTCTTTGATTTTTTCAGGAACGTCATCCCATGAACGCGCTGGTTTATCAGATGGTTTTTGGTAGTAGATCAAGTCATCGAAATCAATCTCTGACAAGTCTGCTCCCCAAGTTTGCATAGGCATTTTTTTAAAGGTTTCATAAGACTTCAAACGGAACTCTAACATCCACTCAGGTTCTCCCTTTGCAGCTGATAGTTCACGAATGACATCTTCATTCAATCCTTTTCCTGTCGATAGGACAGGCTCTACATCATCATGGAAACCAAATTTATATTCACCAAGATCAATTGGTTTTGGTTCTACTCTTTCTTCAGCCATAATATCCTTTCTTTCATTCTTCATTTCTACTGATTCATAAGACAAAAGAAACTTGTCTTACTGTTTTTCTTGATTTTCAATTGTTTTCTTAAGGGCATTCCAAGCCAGGGTTGCACATTTGATCCGTTGCGGAAATTTGGCAACACCTGACAAGAAGGCTGCATCA
This sequence comes from uncultured Streptococcus sp., assembly GCA_963517545.1. Taxonomy (GTDB): domain Bacteria; phylum Bacillota; class Bacilli; order Lactobacillales; family Streptococcaceae; genus Streptococcus. The sequence continues at coordinate 6,931 of CAUQGR010000045.1, forward strand.
CCGAGTTGGTCTTGGCGTTCATCTTTTTGCCCTTGAACCATTTCAGAAAAAATAGTCGCAAGTTCTAAAACTTCTTGCTTGGTCTTTCCTAAGACTGCATCTGTCATCATGCTCGCAGAGGCAGTGGAGATGGTACAGCCTGAGTTTAGAAAAGCGATATCTTCCAAACGGTCTTCTGCATTAAACTTAACAGAGAGATTGATGACATCTCCACAGGTCGGATTGTTGAGACTGATTTGCTCAGCATCTTCCAACTTCCCTTGGTGATGTGGATTTTTCGAATGGTCCGCTACCACTGCCATATAAAGGCTATCTAGTTTAGAAAGTGCCATTGAAAAACTCCTTTGTCTTTTGTAAGGCATCGACTAGCTTGTCGCAATCTGCCTTGGTATTGTAGATATAAAAACTTGCACGAGCTGTTGCTGGAACATCCAAATACTGGAGCAAGGGTTGAGCGCAATGGTGACCTGCTCGAACAGCCACGCCTTCATAATCCAAAGCAGTCGCAAGGTCGTGAGGATGAAGGTCGCCTAGGTTAAAAGCAATGACACCTGAACGTTGAGCCAAGTCCTGTGAACCGTAAATAGTCAAGCCTTCTATCGCCTGCAGTTTTGGATAGACGTATGCGATCAATTCCTGTTCATGGGCTTCAATGGCATCCATACCAATCTTTTCAAGATAATCTACTGCCGCAGCAAGTCCGATTGCACCAGCCATGTTAGGAGTTCCAGCCTCGAATTTCCAAGGCAATTCCTTCCAACTAGCAGATTGTTCATAAACGAAATCAATCATTTCGCCGCCAAATTCAACTGGTGACATTTGTTCCAGATACTTTTCTTTGCCGTAAAGAACACCGATACCAGTTGGACCAGCCATCTTGTGACCTGAAAAGGCAAAGAAGTCCACATCCAAGTCCTGGACATCAATCTTCATATGAGGCGTAGATTGTGCTCCATCAACTACCATGATGGCTCCAACTTGGTGGGCCATTTGAGTAATTTCCTTAATTGGATTGACTACTCCAAGAACATTGGAGGCATGAGCTAGCGAAACAAACTTGACCTTGTCCGTCAATTTAGCCCGCAAGTCATCCATATCCAGAGCTCCGTTCTTGAGATAAACATAGACCAGCTCTGCTCCAATCTTGCGACAGACTTCCTGCCAAGGAATAATATTGGAATGGTGCTCCATGACAGAAATCAAGACCTGGTCTCCCTCAGTCAGAACTTCCCCAGCAAAGCGTGCCACCCAGTTAAGACTGGTTGTCGTTCCTCTGGTAAAGAGAACTTCCTTTGTTGAGCCTGCATTGATAAACTTACGAATGGTTTCACGAGCGGCCTCATAAGATGCTGTTGCTCGTTCTGCCAAGGTATGAACCCCACGGTGAACATTGGCATTGTCCTGTTCATAGTAGCGGTTGATTGTTTCCAGTACTGCTAGTGGTTTTTGTGTCGTCGCAGCATTGTCCAAATAAACCAATGGTTCATCATTAACAATCTGGTCTAAAATTGGAAAATCCTTGCGAATCGCTTCTACATCTAACATAGGCTTCCCCTTAGCGTTTTGACAATTTTTCTTCGATAGTTGCAATCATTTCATCACGAACTTCCTTGACTGGAATCTCAACGATAACAGATCCAAGGAAACCGCGGACAACCAAACGTTCTGCAGTTGCTTTGTCCAAGCCACGGCTCATGAGATAGTACATGTCTTCTGGATCTACCTGTCCGATAGAAGCAGCGTGACCAGCAGTAACGTCATTTTCGTCAATCAAAAGAATTGGGTTGGCATCTGAACGCGCTTGGTCTGAAAGCATGAGAACACGACTCTCTTGTTGCGCATCGGCTCCCTTAGCACCCTTGATGATATGACCGATACCATTGAAAGTTAAAGTTGCTTTTTCAAGGATAACCCCATGTTGCAGAATATTTCCGATTGAGTTGCAACCATAGTTGGTTACGCGGGTATCAATCCCTTGAACCTGACGTCCACTTGAAAGAGCTACGACTTTAAGATCAGCATGGCTACCGTTACCAATCAGGTCGCTATCAAAATCAGCAACGACATTTCCTTCGTTCATAACACCGATTGCCCAGTCAATGCTTGCATCGTTGCCCAATTTACCACGACGGCTAATGTAAGCAGTGACGTTTTCACCTAGACGATCGATAGCCGCAAACTTCACTTGCGCACCAGAACGTGCAATCACTTCGACTGTGATATTGGCAGTTGCTTTAGCACTACCCTCACCGCGTGACTCTAGACGTTCAAGATAGCTTATCTTACTGTTTTTACCTGCAATGATAAGGATATGTTTATTAAATGGCACATCGCTATCGCTGTCTTGGTAGAAAATACCTTCGATTGGCTCTGTAATTTCCACGTTATCTGGAATATAAAGAACCGCACCACTGTTGAAATAAGCAGTATGGTAGGCCGCCAGCTTATCGTCATCATACTTAACAGATGACATGAAAAATTCTTCGATTAGCTCTGGAATTTCTTCTAAAGCTGAGTGAAAGTCTGTGAAGACAACACCCTGTTCAGCCAACTCAACCGGAGTTTGCTCAAAAACAGTTTGAGTTCCTACTTGCACCAACTTCAAGTGATTATCTAAAGCTGTGAAGTCGGGAACATTTGCTGATGGTTCATTCTCCGTAATCGTACCATCACCCAGGTTCCAACGGTGGAATTTGACACGCTCAATAACTGGTAATTCTAAAGTCTCAATCTTACCAAAAGCTTTTTGACGGAGGTCAGCCAACCAGCTTGGTTCAGCGTGCATTTCTGAAAAAAGTTTAATATTTTCTTTAGTCATTTACTTCTCCTAAAAGATACGAGGGAATTACAATTCTTCCTTGTAGTCGTAGCCAAGTTCTTCAGCTAGTTTTGCGTATCCTTCACGTTCCAAACGCGCAGCCAATTCTGGACCACCAGAAAGGACAACACGACCTTCCATCATTACGTGTACCACATCAGGTGTGATGTAGTTCAAAAGACGTTGATAGTGAGTGATAATCATAGCACCAAAGCCTTCACCACGCATAGCATTCACACCTTTAGACACCACTTTAAGGGCGTCAATATCAAGACCAGAGTCAATCTCATCAAGAAGGGCAAAAGTTGGTTCCAACATCAAAAGTTGAAGAATTTCATTACGTTTTTTCTCACCACCAGAGAAACCTTCGTTGAGGTAACGCTCTGCCATTTCTTCTTTCATGTTGAGCAATTCCATCTTCTCATCCAGTTTAGTAATGAACTCACGAACTGAAATCTTTTCATCATCTTCTTTACCAGCATTCATGGCTGCACGAAGAAACTCAGCATTGGTAATTCCAGGAATTTCTGATGGGTATTGCATAGCAAGGAAAAGTCCCATACGCGCACGCTCGTCCACTTCCAACTCAAGGATGTTTACGCCATCAAACAAGACTTCACCTTTAGTTACTTCATAGTTTGGATTTCCCATGATAGCGGCTGAAAGAGTCGATTTACCAGTACCATTTGGTCCCATGATAGCGGCAATTTCTCCTGTTTTCAGGGTCAGGTTAACCCCTTTTAAAATTTCTTTTCCTTCAATCTCAACGTGAAGATCTTTGATCTCTAATACTGACATGATAGTTCCTTTCTTTTTCAAGACCTTTACAGTACTTACTAGAAAAACGCCTGATTTCCCCAGAAATAGAGTAAAAGGTCTATAAATATACTTTTCTAGTATAACAAAAAAAAGCCTAAAAGGCTTTGATTTTGTCTGGAAGCTGAGGGCTAGTCTTTCCTATTAAAATGCTGATCAATGACATCAACGATTTTGCCCATCACATAACTGACACGAAAATTTCTGAAGAGTAAAATGGCCCAAAAGGCTGCCATAATATAGCGACCAGTCATCCAGGCTTCATTGAAAAAATAGGTCTCAGCAGCTGTAAACAGCGCGATGATAATAAATTGTTGTTTATTCATAAACTTATTGTATCATGAAATCTTTCTTTAGTCTTCCTCTACCTTCACTTTATCAGCCAAAAATTCAAATCCTTCTGGAATCAGGCTTTCTTCTGCTTCTTTTTCAGCTTGAGAAGATTTGGCTTTGGCTGAAAAGGCTGCGCGAACTTCTTTCCATTCCTCCATGGAAATGGCTAAAATCTCAGGTGAAAAACCTGCTGCCTGACTGAGGATATTGCCAAACATGGTATTGAGATTGTCCCGTTTCATTGTTTGACCAGCATTGAAATTAGATTCAAAAGCAAGAATGGCATGGTGTTCATTGGCCGCAACCGGTTGAGAACCAACCAGCAAAGCCTTGTCCGGTCCACCTAGACTTTCAATTACCTCTCCCCAGGCATTCTGCAAGCGAATTAAATTTTGACGTGCTAAATCAGGATTTTCGACGGCCTCTTGTAAGATAGATTGCACTTTATTGCGATCCACACGATAGACTGTTTTGCCCGTAGCTGGTCGACTAGGTACTGGACTAGTTGGCTTGGATACAGTTCCCACATTGGCGAGTTCTTGTTTGAGACGTATCACTTCCTGTCTCAGTGCAGAAATTTCACTTTCAACTCCCCCTGAAAGAGCTGGTTCAGGCTTAATCTCTGCCAAACGAATGGTCATCATTTCAGCATAAATCTTGGGCTGCAAACTAGACTTAATATCTGCTAAACTCACTGTTGCTAAGCGAATCATTTCAAACAGATTTTCTTGAGGAAGTGCCAAATTTTCTACAAAAACTGGGCTATGATGAGTGTTTTCTCCCCCTGTTTGAACAATTAACAAATCTCTGAAATAGTGCAAAAGGTCGGTCACAAAACGAGTCATGCTCTTACCATTGTCAAAAAGAAGATTTAAGCAAGACAAAGCCTTGGGAACATCCTGTTGAGATAAGGCAGCCACATAATCATCCAAGGCTGATAGACTAATGGTGCCAGTAATTTCTTCAGAGATAGCAGTCGTCAGCTCATTTCCCTGTGTCAAACTCAGGGCTTGATCCAAAATAGACAAGGCGTCCCGCATTCCACCTTCCGCCCGTCTGGCAATGATTTCCACAGCCTCTGGTTCAGAACTGATATTTTCCTTTTCTAAGATACAATGGATATGTTCCTTAATATCTTGTGTCTTAATTGATTTAAACTCAAAACGTTGGACACGGGATAGAATAGTAGCAGGAATCTTGTGCAATTCAGTAGTAGCCAAAATAAAGACCACATTCTGTGTTGGCTCTTCCAGCGTCTTTAGGAGGGCATTAAAAGCCCCTGTAGACAGCATGTGAACCTCATCTATGATATAAACCTTATAACGAGCAAGGCTAGGCGCATAGGTAGATTTATCACGAATTTCACGGATTTCATCCACCCCGTTATTAGAGGCCGCATCCATTTCAATGACATCTTCTAAACTACCGTCCGTCACTGCCTGACAAATATAGCAGTTATTACAAGGTTCACCACCCACTTGATTGGGACAGTTCATAGCCTTAGCAAAAATCTTAGCTACACTGGTTTTTCCCGTTCCACGAGGACCAGAAAAAAGATAGGCATGACTTATTTTCTCTTGTTCTACTGCTTGTTTAAGAGTCTTAGCCACAACTTCTTGACCAACCAACTGGGAGAAGTTTTGACTTCTATATTTTCGATAAAGTGCTTGATACATTAAGATTTTTCCCCAAACATTGTAAAGTCCCATTCCGTCTTTTCAAGCAAAATAGCGACAAATTGTTCCAAATAATCTCGATCTATAGTATCATAATCATCAATATCTGAAGAATCCAGATCCAGAACCCCAAGTAATTGACCATTCTTCATCATAGGTACCACAATTTCACTTTTGGCTTGACTATCACAAGAAATATAGTTGGGGTAAGTTGTTACATCACCAACTAGAACAGTTTCCTGAAAATGAGCTGCCTCACCACAAACACCCTTGCCTAGTGCAATACGGATGCAGGAAACACCGCCTTGGAAGGGACCTAAAACCAATTCCTTTCCATCAAACAAATAAAAGCCTGCAAATACGGTATTAGGAAAACGTGATTTTATGAGAGCACTGGCGTTGGAAAGATTAGCCAAAACATTAGTTTCACCTTCCAATAGGAAGGACAATTCTTCATTTAACATTTGATAACGTGATTGTTTTTCTGATTTTAACATAGAACTATTATATCAAAAAAAGGAGCAGAGACAAAAGAAAAATCCCTTGTTTAGTAAACAAAGGATTTTGTGAATTTTCAATTTGATTAAAGTTCGATATCACCGAACAAGTCAGCCATTGAGAA
>CAUQGR010000046.1:0-12891 GCA_963517545.1 uncultured Streptococcus sp.
TTCCGTATGGAAGAAGACCTGATTTGACCAAGGCCTGGAATCCATTACAGATACCAATAATCAAGCCACCACAAGCGATAAAGCTATCAATAGCCGCACGCACTTTTTCATTGAGCAAGATGTTGACGATAAACTTAGCTGATCCATCTGGCTCGTCCGCAGCTGAAAATCCACCTGCAAAGAAGAGAATGTTGGCCTTGTTGATATTGTCAACCATAGTTTCAACTGACTTGACAATAGCTTCTTCATTCAAGGTCACAAATGGCACCAAGTTGACCTCTGCACTTTCTTTTTCGAAAGCCTTGGCTGAGTCATATTCTGAGTTGGTTCCTGGGAATACTGGGATGTAAACCACTGGTTTTTCAATGGTTTCTTTGGATTTGATGACTGCATTAGTAGCGACAGCTGGCACTTCAGCCAATTCTTTGGCTTGTGCAAATTCAGTAGGGTAAACTTCTTCCAGTTTTCCTTGGAAGGCACTGTCAAGCTTATGTCCATCTAGCTTCACACCGTTGACAAGGAGTGTAAAGTCTGCACTTGTTTGACCAATTTTCTCCACTCCAGCAATTTCTTCAGGCGATGTGAAGACAAATCCACCCAATTGAGCTGTCAAGGCTGTTTCAAGTTTAGGCAAGGTCACCTCTGCACCAATATGGTTCCCAAAGGTAGCAAGAGCCAAGCTTTCAACGACACCACCGTATTTGACAGCTGATGCAGATGTTACTTTGTAATCCTTTTGAATAGCTTCAAACTGAGCAAAGTTAGACTTAATCAAGTTAAAATCAATCTCTGCAGAGAGGGCTTGCCCTGGGATGTAGTAGATATTTTCACCATCACCCTTAAACTCTGGAGAAAGCACCCTACGGCTATCTGCTGTTGTCACCCCAAAGGCAACCAAGGTTGGTGGCACAGTTAATTCTTCAAAGGTACCAGACATGGAGTCCTTACCACCGATAGATGGCAAACCAAGTTGGATTTGTGCTTCAATAGATCCAAGAAGAGCTGCTACTGGCTGACCAAAACGCTCTGCTTGTTTGTCCATCCGCTCGAAATATTCTTGGTAAGAGAAACGAGCCTTGGACCAGTTGGCACCAGCGGCTACCAAACGAGCAGTTGCTTCGATAACCGCATAAGCAGCACCGTGATATGGAGACCATTCAGCTACATATGGGTTGAAGCCTTGGGCCATGACTGACGCAGTATGAGTCACACCGTGTTGAACTGGCAATTTCTGTACAGATGCCTCAGTTGGTGTGAGTTGATAGCGACCGCCAAGTGGGTGATTAACCGTTGAGCGTCCAACAGAGCAGTCAAAAATAGTCTGTAATCCTTTTTGACTGGCATGGTTGAGGTCAGATAGAACCTCAAGAGTATCTGCTTCCAGTGTTTCAGCAGATGTTTGACGCTCTTCTGGGAGTTTGACATCCTTGTCCACAACCTTGGCATCGACAACCACGCGCACACCATTGGTATCAAGAAAACGACGTTCCAAGTCGACAATGGTTTCACCATTCCAGTGCATGACTAGATTTGGTTTTTCAGTCACTGTCGCCACCACAACAGCATCAATATTCTCTTTGTTACATTCAGCAACGAAGGCATCCACATCTTCAGGACGAACCACTACAGCCATCCGTTCTTGTGATTCAGAGATAGCAATTTCTGTTCCATTCAAGCCTTGGTATTTAAGAGGCACCTTGTTGAGGTCGATTTCAAGACCGTCTGCCAATTCACCGATGGCTACACAGACACCGCCTGCACCAAAGTCGTTGGATTTCTTGATGAGACGAGTGACATCACCATTACGGAAAAGGCGTTGAATCTTGCGTTCTTCGATGGCATTCCCTTTTTGGACCTCAGCTCCAGCAGTCTCTACAGACTCAACTGTTTGAACCTTAGAAGATCCTGTCGCACCACCGACACCATCACGACCAGTCTTACCACCAAGGAGGATAATGACATCTCCCGCTTCCGGTTTTTCACGAACAACATTACCCTTGGGAGCCGCTCCGACAACAGCACCAAGCTCCATGCGTTTAGCTACAAATCCTGGGTGGAAGTACTCACGAACGTAAGTCGTCGCAAGACCAATCTGGTTACCATATGAAGAATAACCGTGAGCAGCTGTTTTAGAAATAACCTGTTGTGGCAACTTACCAGCACGCGTTTCCGAAATCGGTGCTGTAATATCACCCGCACCTGAGATACGCATAGCTTGATAAACGTAGGAACGACCTGACAATGGGTCACGAATGGCTCCACCAATACAGGTAGCCGCTCCACCGAATGGCTCAATCTCCGTTGGGTGATTGTGGGTTTCATTCTTGAACATTAGGAGCCATGGTTCTTTCACACCATCAACATCCACTTCGATTTCTACTGAGCAAGCATTGATTTCGTCTGACACTTCCATGTCATCCAAACGTCCATTAGCACGCTCATAACGACCGAAAATAGTGGCCATATCCATCAAGGTTTGCGGTTTTTCCGTACGTCCCAACTCATCACGCATGGCAATATACTTGTCATATGTTGACTGCAATTGTTTTTGGAATTTAGAAGCTGAAAAGTCGATATGTTTTAACTCTGTCTCAAAAGTCGTGTGACGGCAGTGATCAGACCAGTAAGTGTCCAAAACCTTGAGTTCCGTCTCAGTTGGCACGCGCCCGATTGACTTGAAGTAGTCTTGGATAAAGAGCAAATCATCCACTTCCATTGCCATGCCCTGCTCGGCCTTGTAGCGGGCAAAGTCTTCTGCCCTATAGTTTTCAAAGAAAGTCAATTTAGGAATGGTCTTGTCTGACTCTGAAAATTCTTGCTTGGCAATCCCTGTCGTGATGTCCTTGAAACGAGAATCCACTGGATTGAGCAGGTAGTTCTTGACCGCTTCCAACTCAGTCGCGTCAATGTCTTTATTCACCAAGTAAAGTTGGGCTGTATTGACCGTCACATCACTCGAACTTCCTAGTAAAAGCAAGGCTTCCTGTGAAGATGCTGCACGCTGGTCAAACTGCCCTGGCAGGCTTTCAATGGCAAAGAAAGCATAGTTGGCAAGATCCGCCTGCACAGCCGCTTCGTCCAAAACATGGTCTGTCACCTGCTCAGAGAAAATGTGTTTCTCTGCAGGCGCAAACAGGTCCTCTGCCAAGTCAAATACATCATAAACTTGCACGATGCGAATACTTTTCAAGCTTGAAAGTCCCAAGTTGTGCTGGAGTTCTCTAACCAAACTCTCTGACTTGACCTGAAAATCAGCCTTTTTTTCAACAAAAATACGTTTATCCATCAATCCTTATTCCTTTATTTCAGCTCTTGCAATGTTCCCAAACGACCTTGAGAGTCTTGTAAATAGATTATTTCAATTCCTGCAACTTCTCCCAAACAACTTCATAAACATCGGTTAGTTCTCCCAATCCTCTACGGAGTGAAAAGGTCTGGGGGACCTTTTCAGCCTGAGTACTTTTATTTGAGAAACGAAGGTTTTCCGTTGCAAACAGATTATTTCAACCCCTGCAATTTTTCCCAGACAATCTCGTAAACGTCGGTTAGTTTTCCCAATCCTCTACGAAAAACATCCTTGTCCATGTGGTTGCCATCCGCATCCCACAAGCGGCAGTTATCTGGTGAAAATTCATCTGCTAAGATAATCTTACCATCCTTGTCAAAACCGAACTCTAGCTTAAAGTCAATCAACTTAAGCCCAATCTCAGCAAACCAAGCTTTCAAGAGTTCATTGATACGACGGGTTTCTTCCTTCAAGTAGGCAATCTGCTGGTCATCCGCAATCTGTAGGAATTTCACATGCTCGTCATTGATAAATGGATCATCCAAATCATCATTTTTATAGTAAAATTCGACAATTGTAGTCTCAAATGCGATACCTTCTTCTACGCCAAAACGTTTTGAAAAGGAACCAGCCGTATAGTTGCGAAGCACAACTTCTAAAGGAATAATCTTAACCTTTTTATTGAGCTGTTCCGTGTCCGAAAGTTTCTCCACAAAGTGAGTCGCCACACCAGCCGCATTTAATTTCTCAAAAATAAAAGATGAAATCTGATTATTCAACACTCCTTTACCCGCAATCTGCTCCTTCTTGACACCGTTGAAAGCAGTCGCCTGATCCTTGTAAGTTGAAATAATAAGATTTTCATCCTCAGTTGTATAGATATCTTTAGCTTTTCCCGAATAGATCAATTGTTTTGACATTTTAAAGTTCGCCTTTCGTATTACTTGAGCACATTCTACCACAAAAAAACCAAAATTACAAGGATTTAACCGAATAAAAAGAATAATCATCTCGAAAATCATAAAGAAAAAACTGCAAGAAGTATCTGTCTCACAGTTTTAAAATCATTTAATACTCTTCGAAAATCAAATTCAAACCGCGTCAACGTCGCCTTGCCGTACTCAAGTACAGCCTGCGGCTAGTTTTCTAGTTTGCTCTTTGATTTTCATTGAGTATAACTCTAAAAACACGAACATTAGTCTTTATTCAAAAATTGATCCAAATAATAACGTAGATAACTTTTCTTGCCTGTAATCATTTGCAGACGACCTTCCACCCCATACCGAAGTTTTTCTGCCTGCTCAGAAGTTAGATTAGTCTCCGCCTCAATTTTAAAGAAATTCCCTTTCTCAGTCTTAGTAGCTGTCGCATCTATGCTGGTAATCGTAGAATCCAAGAAAATTTGATTCTTCGCTTCATGAGTCGTATTATAGCGAACAGAATCACCGACCTTGACTCTTGCTACATCTTTTGAACTAAGATAGGCTGTGAGTTTGGTTTTTCCTTCTTTTTCCAAGGACGGATATAGTTGGGCTAGCAGGGTTCCTTCTGCGATCATGGTAGAATCACTGGTCTCAGGATTAAGGTGAAGCACCCCATCCTCACTCGCCGTAATTTTACCCTTGTCTAAAAGATTTCCCTGTACCTTCTTACCTGACTCCACCTCCAAGATTTTCTGGTCTAGAAGAGTCAATTCCTGACCAACCTTAGCCAAGTGTTGTGATTTGAGGGATTCCAATTGACTGCCTAAACCAGACGCATAGGCTTGCTGGGTACCTGAACCTGCATACTGGACACGGTAAGTAGCAAGACTAGATTCTAACTGAGAAAGCTGCGCTTCAACCTGCGCAACAGCCTGGGATTTAGCTTGGGGATTTTCCTCGCCCTGAGACTTGTAGGACTGGTAGAGAGAGTAGGCTAGATTCTGACTGGCCAAGGAAGCACCTGTTTCAATAGCTGACTTAGCTGTCTGGTAATCGCGAATTTTAGCCTCTGTTTGGCTGATGAGGTTGCCGATTTCGGCTTGGGTTTGGCTAGCTGCTGCATTCTGGGACGCGATGGTCTCATTTTGTTGCGATGTACTAGCCCTAAGACTGCCTGCTTGGCTGATGTAGTCGCGAAAGGTGGCTTGGTAGCCAAATTTATCCTCCTCTGGAAAGTGGTTCTCCCCTTCTTGCAGGCTCTTTTGCAAATACTCCAATTGCTTTTTTTGATCCTTGAGCATGTCCAACTGACTGGCATAGGACTCCGCTTGGACACCTTCTGCCCCTTCTTGATATTGAACCAACAGTTCTCCCTTTTTAACCAGCTTATTTTCTTCCAAATGATTGACAAGAATGCGATTGTTGCTAGTTGACTGGATATTTGCCAGGACACGACTAGGCTCAACAGTAGCTATAGTTGACAAACTCATCTCCTTCTCTGCCAAAGTTGCAAAGCCAAGCAAAAAGACGAGCAGAAGGGACATGGGTACAATCACCCGACTGGAAAAATTATGGTAACGACGATTATAAAACTCCGCACTTTCTAAAAATTCTGGTTTCATCCTCTCCTCTTTCTAGCTATTCACCAAATGGGCGTAAAAGCCACCCTGTGCAAGCAAATCAGCATGATTTCCTTCTTCAACAATCTTGCCCTGATCCAAGACAACAACCTTCTCTGTCCGCTCAGCAATGGTCAAGCGGTGGGCAATGAAAATCAAGGTTTTGTCTAAAGCCATAAGATTATCGACAATTCGCTTCTCTGTCAAAATATCCAAACTGCTGGTCGCCTCATCCAAAATCAAGACCGGCGCATCTGTCAAGAGAGCACGCGCCAAAGCAATTCTCTGACGTTGTCCACCTGAAATCCCTGCCCCATCCGAAGTCAATTCTGTCTGGTAATTCAGGGGCATCCGCTCGATATCCTCCCGAATCTCTGCCAATTCGACTGCCCGTAAGATATCTTCCTGTGTCGTCCCCTCCTTGGCTCCCAAAAGAAGATTGTCCAAAATCGTCCCGTTAAAGACATAGGGCTGTTGAGGCAGGTAGTTGATGTACTGGCGCAAGGCCTTTTTATCAATCTGATTGAGATTGACACCACCCAGACTAATTTCTCCCTGACTTGGGTCGTAAAAATTAACCATCATCTTGGCCAATGTCGTCTTACCTGACCCTGAAATCCCCACAAAAGCCACCTTAGAGCCTTGAGGAATAGTCAAATTGATATCCGACAAGACGTCTCGACCATAGCCATACTTGTAGGAAACCTGCTTAAAGTCCATATCTCCCTTCATCAAACTCAAATCCTCAACCGTTTTCTTCTCCTCAAACTCAGAAGCTACCAGATAAACCTCATTCAGACGGTTATTGGCAACCTGCGCTGTCTGAAGCTTGGTTTGCAGATTGATGATATTTTCCAAAGGATTGGTAAAGTAAACAAGCAAGGTATTATAGGTAATCAACTGCCCCAAACTCATCTTGCCATCCATGACCAGAACAGCCCCCATCCAGAGAATGCCGACATTGAGCAAGAGATGGGCAACTTTTTTCAGAGCCTTTTGCTGACTCTCTGCTCGACTATAGGTAAAGGATTTTTTCAGATAATCCACAAATTCCTTGTCAATCTTTTGGTAACGTGAACTTTCACTAGTCAAAGACTTGATAGTCTCAATACCGTTAATGTCCTCAATGATAGAAGAAGACAGAACCGCATTGGCTTCCATGGTATCCCGATTCATCTTTTCAAACGGCTTCATAAAGGCAAAGATAATCACTGTATAGATAGGAAGTGCCAATAAGGTCATGAAAAAGAGATTGGTATTTTGTGAAAATAAAACAAGGGAAATAATGACAACCGTTGACACATCTAGGAAAATCGAAAGAATGGTCGAAGCCAGCGCATCAATGATACTATTAGCATCCGTGAAACGAGACACGATTTCCCCTGTCCTGCGTGTCGCAAAGAAGGACATAGGTAGGTGAAAAACATGCTTGATGTAGGACAAAATCACATCAATCGATAAGCGTTGCCCCAAAACAAGTAAGAGATACTCCTGAGCGTAAGACAAGATCTGCTGAAGAATATAAACAATCACCAGCCCAATAGAAATAATCCCCAGCGTCGAACGCATCTGATCTGGCACATAGGTATCAATGATAGACTGCAGATAATAAGAACCCACAATGTTAATCAAGGTTACCAAGAGTGTTGCCAAAACGATATTGGCAATCAAGCCACGCTGCTTCACTAATATAGGGATAAAAGAGAGCAGACCATTCTTTTGATCCTTATGAGGCTTATAGTCTGGACTAGGTGCCATAAAAAGAGTCACTCCTGTCCATTCTTCCGCAAAACGCTCACGTGGCAGTTTGGTCAATTTCACCCCAGGATCTGGATCGGCAATATGAATGCTGTCCTTGTCCTGCCCAGTCACCACATAGTAGTGGAGCAATTTTCCTTCCTTAAGCACATGGGCAACAAAAGGAAAAGTCAAATCTGGCAAATCAAAGAGCGTCATATCCGCCTTGATAGCTCGCGTCTCAAAGCCAATCTCCTCTGCCACCTTGACCAAGCCCAAAGCCGTCGTCCCATCCATGGTCGTCTTGGCCAATTCTCGTAAGTGAGCCAAAGAATAATAACTACCATAGTAGCCAAAAACCATGGCTAATGAAGCTACACCGCAGTCCATCTGATCCACCTGCGGACGATAGTGACGTTTCCCAAATTTCATATTCATCTCCTTTTTCCTAAACTCATCTGATAACAACTATCTTACCCCAATCACCAAACAAAAACTGGACTTCCTCCCCAAATGCGCCTATCTACCTCCCAAATGTACTTTTGGAATTAAAAAATAGGCAGAACAAACGTCCTACCTAAAATATATATTTATTTCTTTTTCTTCCTAATTCTTTTGTCAATCATGTATAAAACGATAATCGAAAACAGCGGTGGTACAATATAACTCTTTTCACTCATTGTCAGCTGAAATCCCAGAGTTGCTAGTATCTTAAAGATGAAAATATTCATCAAAAATAGAAAAACAAATACTAAAACATATCTTAAAACCTTCTTCATTCCTTTTCTTCAACTTTCCTAATTTCTATACCTATTTTATCAAATTTTATCAAAAAATACATGTAAAACTCCAAATAAACAGCTCAACTACACTTTTTTGGCAAAAAATAGGCAGAACAAATGTCCTACCTAAAATATTATATGAAAGGAAAGTGATGTTTTACTGACACCCTAGGCAAGCTTGGGACAAATAAATCATTGATAGTAACCTTTACGACATCCTATTTAAAGTTACTTCAATTTTTAATGTCCCTGCTATTTCTAAGCCACCTTTGGTATGATCCATTCCTAGTCAGAATAGATAACACCGTTCTAAATTACGATTCATAGTTACTCCTTTTTTGATGCGTTTCTATAAGACTCCTATTTCCCCATAGATTGTCTACTGCTTTAAATTTATCCATTCTTTTTTTCTTTACTTCTGTATAAAAGAATGAAGGCCATCACAAATAATGCAACCGTGGGTATATTAAAATTATCAAACCAAGTAGGTAAAGATACTTTATTTATGTCAGCTACTAATCTGATGATGATATAGGACATCGAACTAAGTAATACCATGATTTCAGGCAAAACTTTCAGTATTGATTTAACAAATTTTTTTAAAAACATAGAAATGCCTCTCTAACTACAATCAGATTATGGTCTATTCGCATAATACCCTAAAGCTGCTCCACCAGCAGGAAGTAAATCCTTCTATAACAATCAATAAACCTACTTCAACTTATTCACTTTGCTCTACGATTTCAAATTGATTCAAATTTTGCATATTATACCCCTCTTTAAATAATACTAGCTAAGCCAATAGTGAGTCCCACTAATAAACCTACCATCCCTGAAGCTGATATAATAATAGCCGCAAATTCATTTGAAAAATTCATTGATTTCTTCACAGTGTTTTATCTTATCTGAAGTAACCCCATGCAGCTAGCCCTACAGCGGATAAACCACCGACAACATACCCTGCAATCTTGATTCCTACTGGAACTGCTACTACCGCTGCAGGAAGTACTCCTCCATCAACTGTTGCTAGTTCTTTTTCTGTCATTGCTGTAAACTGATGATCATTTACTAAAATATTCATTTTAAGTTCTCCTTGTTCTTATTCACTTGTGATTTAAATATTTCTTTTTTATTAAGATAGTATGTCAATGCTACTAACAAAATACAGCTCTCCAACGATACCTTTTCTAAATTAAGTAGAGAATAAATTAATAATATGCTGTAAGCTGTTAAAGCAGACCCTACATATATTTTTTTTAATATTCTATTCATAAAACTTACCCAAAGTTTTATTTTAGATTTTTTCCAACTTGATAAAGACCTGCTCCTAGTATAATAGCCCCTCCTGTTACAGAAAAACCTTTAAACGCAGCTACTCCAAACGCAACTACTAGTGGTGCAATCCCCCCATCCACATTCATCAACTCTTCTTCTGTAAGAGCTACAAAGTTCTGTTCCATTTTGTCAAAATTTGTCATCTTTTTTCTCCTTTATTTCTATTTTTTAGTTTACGATTTCTGGCTCTTAAACCATTTTAAAAACCAGAATAGATAAATTACTGAATTCCTTTTCTTTCCTTTTCGTCTCACTTATCTATTTGAGAAGTGATTTAAAATGAACAGGTAAATTTCATTTATTTTAAATACCATTTGATAAACCATGGCAATAAGATTGGTAAATACATCGCGTAGTCTCCTTCCTTTTCGTCTCACTTATTTATTCGAAAAACAATTCGAAAATACACAACTAAATTGAATTTTATTTCAAAAATAATTTAATGTACCATGAATAGAAAATTGGTAGATACATAAACCAGGCTCCTTTCTTTTCCCTCTTACTTATTTATTCGAAAAAAATTTCGAAAATGTACAACTAAATTAAATTTTATTTGAAAAATAATTTAGTAAACCACGGATAAAAAATTGGTAGATACATGAAGCAAGCTCCTTTCTTTTTCCTCTTACCTATTTATTCGAAAAAAATTTCGAAAATAAACAACTAAATTAAATTTTATTTAAAAAATAATTTAATGTACCATGAATAGAAAATCGGTAGATACATAAACTAGGCTCCTTTCTTTTCCCTCTTACCTATCTATTCGAAAAAAATTTCGAAAATGAACAACTAAATTAAATTTTATTTAAAAAATAATTTAATGAACCACGGATACAAGATTGGTAGATACATGAACTAGGCTCCTTCCTTTTTT
Source organism: uncultured Streptococcus sp. (assembly GCA_963517545.1). GTDB lineage: Bacteria > Bacillota > Bacilli > Lactobacillales > Streptococcaceae > Streptococcus. The sequence goes on from CAUQGR010000046.1 coordinate 10,557, forward strand.
CTCTTACTTATCTATTCGAAAAAAAATTCGAAAATGTATAACTAAATCAAATTTTATTTGAAAAATAATTTAGTAAACCATGGATAGAAAATTGGTAAATACATCGCGTAGGCTCCTTTCTTTTCCCTCTTACTTATCTATTCGAAAAAGAAGTCAAAAAAATAAGAATATCAGAAAATTTTCCGATATTCTTATTGATAAACTCATTCAAATCTAACAGATATTAGACATTAAGATATTTTTTAAGTGTTCTTCTGGCTGTTCGCGATACGGGGAAGTGCAAGCCTTCTAACAGAGTCACTTCTGTCGCAGTCATCTCTTCAATGGCCTGTAAACTGACCAACGTATTGCGATTGGCATAGACAAAGTAATCTTTTTCAGCCTTGACAGCGATATCCTTGAGACTGCCGTAAATGGTCTTGATAGAATGATTGGCATAATAGACCTTGATACGATGGGATTCCACTGAGGTTTCAAAGGCTAAAATCTCATGGTAGGGCAGAGTAAAGCCCCGTCTTCCCTCAAAACTATAGGTAAAGAGACGCATATTTTCCCTCTTATCTACTGCCAGTACATAGTCCAGACAGCGCTCCAGCTGATGACAGTAGTCCGCCTCTGGCTGATCCTTGGAAATAAAATCCAAGGCAGACAAGTGGTAGCGAAAAGCTAGAGGCAAGGCCTCCGAGTGCGTGGACACAAAGACAATGCTTGTAAAAGGATCCCGCTCCCGAACCTGTTGAGCAACCTGAAAGCCCCGTTCACGATCTCCATCAATCTCTAAATCCAATAAATAGAGCTGGTAATGGTCAAAATACTGAGAATACTTTTCAACGTCTCCATAGTTTTTGGCAATATCAATTTCCAATCTTAAATTGCGAGAGCGACCGATATCTAGTAAAGTCCGCTCTATCCGTCCCTGCTGGACTCTATCGTCTTCCAAAACTAAAATTCTCATTCCTCTCCCCCTCGTTTCTCATCCTTAAATGGCAATTCTAAATCTTGTCTAAAGGTCGTCTCTCCTAGCTGGGTATCTAAGTTTAAATCATAATGAAAAACCATATCCTCCAAGGTCGCTAAGCCCAGTCCACTGTGGTTTCCCTTGGTAGAGTAACCCTTTTGACTGAGAATGCTGGGATTCAGTTCTTCTTTCTTACGAGTGTTTTCAATGATAAAACGGACACTCCTATCGCCTGCCAATAAAGCAACCCGAATCTGCGGATTTTCAGCCTCATTCGCTACCTCCAAGGCATTTGTCGTGAGGATAGAGAGGATACGGATAGCCTCCAACATAGACAATGCCAACTCTTCGACAACCCCCACAGTCTCCAAACTAAAATGAATTCCCTGATTATCTGCTACAATCATGGCTTTTGCCAAAGTATTGCGAATAGCTATATCATGGATATTGTGAAGATTAAAGGCTATGTAATCTGCCTTTCTCAGCTTTTCATTGGTCTTTAGAAAGACATCTTGATAAATGGTAGACACCTCAGCCATGTCTTGATTGGCTATGGCAGGCTCCATGCTAGCGACAATCCCTGCAAAATCATGACGGAAACCTCGAACTTCATCATAGAGATGACCCAACTTGTCCACCATCCCTTGCAAGGAACGATTCTCATCTTCCTGTCTCTGAATGGTCTGCTCATCACGATAAACCTGCTCTAAGTGTCTGATATAAAAGAGCCAAGAGAAAAAGAGAATGAAAATCAGAAGAGAAATGGTCGTGTCAAAACGAACGTAGAAAGGATTACATCCCCCAGACATAATGGATGAAAAAAGTCTGAAACCAAACAATAAGGATAAGATCCACATACTTTTCATCACTAACGATTGAAATTTATCTAAAAATAATATATTGAAATCAATTCCCCATCGTCTTAAAATGACAACAGACAAAAACAACGAAATCAAACTAAATACAGAATTAAATCCACTATGCAAAAAATCAGATAGTTCAGAGTAGTCAAATATCAATCGTATTATAAATGTCAAAATCAAATATCGAATACTTTGATAAAACACAAATAGATAAAGTGCAAGAAAGAGAGCTTCCTTCTTCTTTTTCTTTAACTGAAAGTTCTATAATGAAGTTAGCCACCTAGCCCTCCTAAAAATTAGATGTTTCAACTAGCTGATAGCTAGTCCTCGATTTCATTTGATAAGAGGCTTGATGCTGTTAGGCTGGCGAGCCAAGGCTAAGACTAGCCTTGGTTTAGCTGACAAAACAGCTTCAAGGGTTCCTCTTGTCAAATGAAAGCTCTTCTAGGCATAAGAAAACTCTTCTAGGCATAAGAAAACACCTCTGTGTTATACTTGTTGTTCACCACAAACA
>CAUQGR010000047.1:0-12815 GCA_963517545.1 uncultured Streptococcus sp.
CTGACTTCGTCAGTTCTATCTACAACCTCAAAGCAGTGCTTTGAGCTGACTTCGTCAGTTCTATCCACAACCTCAAAACAGTGTTTTGAGCTGACTTCGTCAGTTTTATCTGCAACCTCAAAGCTGTACTTTGAGCAGCCTGCAGATAGCTTCCTAGTTTACTCTTTAATTTTCATTGACTATAAAATGGTTTTAATTCTTTTTTTCAAATCTGGCACCACTTCTGACTCAAACCACGGATTTTTAGCCATCCAGATTTGATTTCGCGGTGAGGGGTGAACCAGTGGAAAATAGGTTGGCAAGTAGTTCTGGTAATGTTTTACTCTCTCTGTCACCTTGCCACTGATTTTCTCTTGTAGATAGTAGGATTGGGCATACTGGCCAATCAAGAGAGTTAACTGAATATCTGGTAATTCTTGCAAGATCTGCGGATGCCATTTTTCTGCAAAACCAGTTCTCGGTGGAAGGTCGCCCGACTTGCCATGCCCTGGAAAGTAGAAATCCATAGGCAAAACAGCAAAATAACCTGAGTTATAAAAAGTGTCCTCATCCACACCTAGCCACTCCCGCAAGCGGTCACCACTCTTGTCCTTCCAATAAAGGCCTGCCTCTTGGGTTTTAAGTCCCGGTGCCTGACCGACAATATTGATGCGAGCAGTCTTTGGCGCCGCAAAGAGAGGTTCAATACCACGCTCTGTATAGCCGACATTCTGCGGATCCACCATAATAGCCTGTTTGATTCTTTCGATTTGAGACATCTGTTTTCCCTCCAAAAAGAAGTCCAAGCATAAAATCTCAGACTTCTATCGTTTTATTTGATCAATTCGTAAATAGCTTCGGCATAGATTGCTGCTGCTCGGAAGAGATCATCCAAGGCGATAAATTCATTGGCTTGGTGCATGGTATCAATCGAGTCTGGGAACATAGCACCGTAGGCAACACCTCGGCCAAGCAAGCGACCAAAGGTTCCACCACCGATGACTTGCTCGTGACCTTTAAGATCAGTTTGTTTTTCATAAACATTCAACAAGGTTTGCACAAGTGGATCTTCCATTGGCACATAGTGAGGGGTGTGACCATGCTCAGAAAGGCTAACAGAAGCAACTGGCAAGTTTTCAAGGATTGACTTGATTTGCTCTGGACTTGTTCCTTTTGGATAGCGGATATTAAGGGCAATGGTATTATCAGCGCTTGTTTCATCAAAGCGGAAGACACCGGCATTCATAGAAAGGGCACCCATCTTTTCATCCACATGAGCAATCTTGAGATTTTCACCCTCATGGTCGTTCAAGAGAATTTTACCAGCGATGTCAAGGTAGTCTTTGGCTGGACCAGCGAAGTTAAACTGGCTAAGGAAGAGGGCTAGGTAAGTCGCACCATTGACACCTGAAGCGGGCATAGCACCGTGGGCTGATTTACCGATAATAGTCACCTTGTATTGGCCAGCTTCTTCTTGGATTTCTCCTCTAAGTTTGTGCTCAGTAACGAAGGTATCTAGTTTAGCTTGCAAGTCAGCCAAGTCACCTGAAACAACTGCTGTTGCTGATTCAGGTACCATGTTTTCACGCAAACCACCTGTGAAGCTGTGAAGACGGGCAGCACCTGTATTTTCACCTGCAAAATGGAGGTATTCAGTGATGTTTCCTTTTTCACCATTGATGATAGGGAATTCAGCGTCTGGAGAGAAACCGAAGTCTGGTTTCGCAAGTCCTACATGTTCAAAGTAGTAGTCCATGTCTGCCCAGCCTGATTCTTCATCTGTTCCGACGATGAAACGAACTTTCTTAGAAGTTGGAAGGCCCAATTCCTTGATGATTTTCAAACCATAGTAACAAGCTGTTGTAGGACCCTTGTCGTCCGAAGCCCCACGCGCATAAAGGCGACCGTCTTTGATAGTTGGGGTATAAGGGTCTGTGTCCCAACCGCTACCAGCTGGCACCACGTCCATGTGGGCAAAGATTCCGAGAACTTCTTCTCCATCACCAAACTCAAAATGTCCTGCATAGTTATCGACATTCTTAGTTGGATAGCCATCACGGTCTGCGATTTCAAGGAATTTTTCCAAGGCTTTTACCGGCCCAGGTCCAAATGGATGCTCAGCATCAGCCTTGCTATCATCACGTTCTGAGTTGATTTCCAAAAGGCTAAACAAGTCAGCCAAGAGGTCTTCTTTGCGTTTTTCTACTTCTGCTGTAAAATCAATTGCTGTCATTTTTTTCTTCTTTCTATCTTTTCTCGATGATTTCATCTACTGGCAAGCGGTAGCTTGGTTCCAATTTTTCGTCTGTGTAACCCACTGTAATTAAGAGTTCTGGGCGGAAGCGGTCCTCGATATCCAAAACTTCATTGACTTTTGATTTGTCAAATCCAAGGATAAGATTTGATCCAATTCCTTGGTCTGTAAGAGCCAGAACCAAGTTCATAGCAACCAAACCTGCATTGAGAGCTAGGTAGTCGCTGACTTGTTGTTCATTGTAACGGGCAAATTCAGCAGGCAAATTCTTCATAAAATATTGAAGTTGCTCTTCAGAGAAGTTATTAGCACCACCAACTCGGGCAATCTTACGGGCACGTTTGGCGAGGTCTGTATCGGTAAACAAGGCAATAGTTACAGGCGCTGATGATACCTGTTCAAAGTTTGAACCGTAAGCCAATTTTGCTAGTTCGGCATTTTTCTCACGTACCACCACAAATTTCCAAGGCTGGCTGTTGTGGGCGCTTGGTGCCAAGGTTGCAATTTCGATAGCCGTACGCACATCTTTTGGATCAACTGGCTTATCAGTGAAATGCTTAGTCGCATGACGTTTTTTATTTAATTCAAGAAATTTCATAATCGATTTCCTTTTCTAATTCTACTGCTTCCATTTTACCATATTTTGAAAGAGCTTGCAGAGATTTTTCATGATTAAGATTTTTTATCACAGCCATAAAAAATATATATTGGTTCATCAAGACAGTTTCTGATAAACTAGCAAGTACTTTACATTTGAATGGAGATATTATGAAAAAATTTAGCCTATTATTAGCCATCCTACCATTTTTGGTTGCCTGTGGAAATCAAGCTGCACCTAAAGAGAGCAGCTCTCAAAAGACAATCGTCGTTGCTACAGCTGGCGATGTGCCACCATTTGACTACGAAGACAAGGGCAATCTGACAGGCTTCGATATCGAAGTTCTAAAAGCAGTGGATGAAAAGCTCAGCGACTACGAGATTCAATTCCAAAGAACTGCCTGGGAAAGTATCTTCCCAGGACTTGATTCTGGTCACTATCAAGCAGCAGCCAATAACTTGAGTTACACAAAAGAGCGTGCTGAAAAATACCTCTACTCACTCCCAATTTCGAACAATCCCCTCGTTCTTGTCAGCAACAAGAAAAATCCTCTGACTTCTCTTGACCAAATCGCTGGTAAAACAACGCAAGAGGATACCGGAACTTCAAACGCTCAATTCATCAATAACTGGAATCAGAAACACCCTGACAATCCTGCTACAATTGATTTTTCTGGTGAGGATATCGGCAAACGAATCCTTGACCTTGCTAACGGTGAATTTGATTTCCTAGTTTTTGACAAGGTATCCGTTCAAAAGATTATCAAGGACCGTGGCTTAGACCTCTCAGTCGTTGATTTAGCTTCTGCCGATAGCCCCAACAACTATATTGTTTTCTCAAGTGACCAAAAAGAGTTTAAAGAGCAATTTGATAAAGCACTCAAAGAACTCTATCAAGATGGAACACTTGAAAAACTCAGCAATACCTATCTAGGTGGTTCTTATCTTCCAGATCAATCTCAATTACAATAATACTCTTCGAAAATCTCTTCAAACCACGTCAGCTTTATCTGCAACCTCAAAGCTGTGCTTTGAGCAACCTACGGCTAGCTTCCTAGTTTGCTCTTTGATTTTCATTGAGTATAAGATATACTAAAAGCGATTGGACTAGCCAATCGCTTTTTTAGTTTGCATTGGTTATTTTAGGGAACTCTTACAAAAAATCAAAAAAATTTTTCACATCTTCTACATACCCATGCTTTTCTATTAAGCTGGATAAGAGTACCAGATTATGTCCCTGATAGTTATCTTCACGACGTAGTTCTTCATACATTTCGATAAAGGGAAGCCCCTTGGACTTTGCCAAGTCTAACTCCGCTTCGTAATCATAAGCAACTTTACGAAATTGGATATTGACCAATTCCCCATCTTCAACTTCTATCACGGCATACTGGGCACGGTGATTTTTTAACGCCTCCCAATTAAAATAGGGCATGCCAATCGACCCTGGATTGATGATTTGTTGCCCTTGACTGCCATAACGAAGCAACTGCTTGTGAACATGACCATAGACTGCCACGTCAACTTCATCATCTAGGAGTTGGTCAAATTTCTCTGTATCATTCTCAACTAGCAAGTCACCACCATAGTTCTTATTTGGTAAATTATGAGAGATAGAAAAGCGCAATCCTTCAACTTCTTTCTTTTCCAGCAAAGGCAAGCTTCGTAGCCAGACAATCGTTGCAGGATCCATTCGCTCCATCAAAAACTGGGTCATTCGCATTGATTGGATTTCTTGTGGATGTTCCAAACCATATTCACCATCCAAGACCTCAAGGATACAATCATCCCAATTGCCTCGAACACTGGCTGTGATAGGAAGATCCTTTAACAGGGCGACCAAGTCATTTGCACCGGGACCGGGAAGAAAAATATCTCCCAGAAGCCAGTATTCACTAACTCCTTGATTTTTAGCATCTGCAATCACTGATTCTAGGGCAGTTGTATTGCCATGAATATCTGATAAAATTGCAATTTTATGATTCATTGTGTTCTCCTTCTGTTTGGTAATCTACTTGTTCTTCCGCAACTTGAGCTAATTCCTCTTCTTCCTGCGGGTTCAACTTCCTCTGCACAGCCTCTGCAACTGCTCTTGGTACTCCAACTTCGACAATTTCATCCACACTGGCTTCCTTGATTTTGGTTAGAGACTTGAAATGCTTCATAAGATTTTGCTTGCGTTTAGGTCCCAGACCGTCAATCCCATCCAGTTGAGAAGAAAAGGAATTTTTGGAGCGTAGTTGACGGTGAAACGTAATAGCAAAGCGGTGCACCTCATCTTGGATGCGTTGGAGGAGGAAAAATTCCTGAGAATTGCGAGACAACTCCACCACCTCAAGTGGATCTCCAAAAAGTAATTCATGGGTTTGGTGCTTGTCATTCTTTTGCAAACCTGCAATGGGAATATCCAAACCCAGTTCCTCTTGGATGACTTGCTTGGCGATATTGACTTGACCTTGTCCCCCATCGATGACAATCAAATCTGGAGGAGTCAAGCCATCACGTTGGACTCGACCATAGCGTCTGCGAATAACCTCTCGCATACTGGCATAATCATCTGGTCCCACAACTGTTTTTATCTTATACTTACGGTAATCCTTCTTACTAGGTTTTCCGTTGACAAAGACTACCATGGCTGAAACAGGGCTAGTTCCCATGATGTTGGAGTTATCGAAGGACTCGATACGGACAGGGGTCGGGATTTGGAGCAAGCGTCCTAGATTTTCAATAGCCCCTTGGGTCTTTTCGACTGATTTTTCTAACAGGTTGAACTTCTGCTCTAGACTGACTCGAGCATTCTTTATAGCCAAATTGACCAGTTGCTTTTTCTCTCCACGCTGAGGCTTAAGAATCTTGGTATCCACCAAGGCCTTAACTGCTTCTTCATCAATATCCTGCGGAATCAGTACCTCATTGGGAACTAGATGAGATTTTTCTTGATAAAATTGTCCCACATAGGTTAGAAAGTCCTCATCCGGATCATTGTAGTAAGGAAAGAGATTGACATCACGCTCAATGAGTTTTCCCTGACGGACAAAGAAAACCTGGACACACATCCAGCCCTTATCCACATAATAGCCAAAAACGTCACGATTTTGTAGATCCTTAGCCATGACCCGTTGCTTGGTCCGAAGCGTTCCAATGGCCTGAATCAGATCACGGTATTCCGCTGCACGTTCAAATTCCATAGTCTGAGCTGCCGCTGCCATCTTGCCCTTGAGGTCATCGATAATTTTGTCATCCTGCCCTTTTAGGAAATCAGAAACCTCCTGAGCCATAGACTTGAAATAGTCCTCATCTTTCTTACAGATGGTGTGGGCCATACATTGACCGATATGGTAGTAAAAACAGACCTTAGAGGGTGGATTGGTACACTTACGAAAAGGGAAAATCCGATCCAGTAGTCGCTTGATTTCATTGGCTGCCCCCACATCTGGATAAGGTCCAAAGTAGAGACCGCCGTCCTTCTTGACCTGACGGGTGATAATCAAACGAGGATAGCGTTCATTGGTAATCTTGATGAAAGGATAGGACTTATCATCCTTGAGCATGATATTGTACTTGGGCTTATTTTCCTTGATTAGATTGATTTCTAAGAGAAGTGCCTCAATATTGGACTCCGTAACGATAAATTCAAAATCCACAATTTCAGACACCAAGGCCTCCGTTTTGGTATCATGACTTCCACGGAAATAGGACCGCACGCGGTTACGCAGATTTTTAGCCTTTCCTACATAGATAATCGTGCCGTTTTTATCCTTGTGAATGTAACAACCAGGGCTGGTCGGCAAGAGCTCTAGTTTTGATTTAATCAAGTTATTCATAGTTCCATTATAGCAAAAAAGTAGGGAAAGATTGTTCCCTACTCATTAGTCTCATATAATTTTCGAAGTCTTTCAACATCCTCTTCCTGGATACCATAAAAGGAACCTGCTGGTTGCATCACAGACTTCTCATCTGTATGGTCCAAGCCAATCGCATGCCCCAACTCATGTTCTGCCGTATGGACAATGCGCTCATAGGAATAACCATAGTCTGGATTGGACAGATAATAGTGATTCAGACGCACCGTTACGGATAAGAATTGTCCTGTTAAGAGATTGGTCTGACTTTCCGCCTCTCCTGCCACAGGGGTGCCTCCGTCATTCATCTCAGTAGCCAAGATATCTGCCTTGCTGGACTCGGTGACAATTTCAAAGTTAAAAGCACCAGTTTGATTCCAATTCTGGATTGCTTTTACATAAGCCTCTTGAAAGCGTGAATCCATCTGAGGATCCAGGTAAATACGAGCAGAAGCCTGCGGCCACCTTCCTTCAGAGTGTTGGTGGCTATCTGTCTGGTTCAACTTAGGCAGTTGCCCTGTTTTTTCCCATTGATCAATACTTTGTTGACCAATCTTTACTGACCGCTCTGCTTGCTTTAGCGCTTCTTGAAAATCCCCGTTCAGATACCAGAGAAATCCAAAAGCAAGAGCACACAAAAGCAAAACAATCCAAACCAGGCGCCAAAACAAACGCCAAATAAAAGAAAATAAAGCTCCTATCAAACGAAAAATCCAGCGCATGTCCCTCCACCTTTTTAGCAAATAAAGACTATTTTACTAAAACAAGCTGAAAGAAAGCTAAATACTGGCTTTTCCATCTTAACGTCCTAATATTTTTTTGAGTAACTGAATAGCTTTGTATTTTAAAGGCGACGGATGATAACGGAAAGTCCCTGCTTTTCGTACAATATAGCCATTAAAATTTTGTTTAAAACGCAAAACGCCATCACTACCATCAAAAATCCCTTGAATCCCTAGGAAGTTGTATTGATGGATGTTTCGTTGCATTGTCTGCTTCATCGCATGATATTGAAGTAAAAATGGAGCTGAGAACTTCTGATACTCTGCGTACGACCCACCAAACAAGTAGGTTGCCTCTGTATTTGTGTAGATTATCAAAGCACAAGCTAGAGCAACATTGCCAGACTCACTATCCAAGCTAGTTAGAAAATCTTTTTTCTTTTGCAAGGCTTGATATTGCTGATGAAATTGTTTCGACTTCTTGTCAAGACTAGCCATCTTCACATTTAAAGCATCTATGGACTGTTGCGGATTGACTTCAGCAATTAGGAAATCCGCCTTATCTCCAAACATATCATACAATTTAAAGTAATAATCTAAATTCTTATCCTCAAAACCTTGTCTTTTACCTGTTTCTTCAATAATTTTTTTGAACGTTGGAATCTCTTCCCGTTCTGCATTTCGAATAAGAATATTAAAATCAAAGGCCGACTGAATGTTGCGAATACTATTTTTATTAAAGGATTTCAATAAGGAAACAGCATCATAATCTTGCAAATCTTTGATGTAATGCCAGCTGACTTCTCCATTAGGATAACCTGTTGTCAATCCATCAAATTGATAACCTAAATCAGTCAAACCTTGAATCATACTTTTTTTCTCAGTATCTATTGGATTACCTTGGCTATCAAAAGTTTGGTAAGTTTCATAAGGTTTTACAAGCAACTCTAATACACCATTTTGCTTGGCATATTCTTTTAACTCCGCATAAAAAACTGGAAGGGCATCTTGTTGGGTATAAATCGGCCCCGAATTGAGCTCCATATGCAGGCCACCCAGCATGGGCAAGCTATAAACCAGAGCTGCAACTTGAATTTCTCCTTCTTGTTTCAAAGCAAGGTAAACAATTTGAGCCCCTCTTTTTTCTAACAAGTCCCCCATCTGGACAGATTGCATAAAGGAACGAGAAGAGACCTGATCAGAATAAGCCTGAAACTCTTCTCTCGTGAGTGTAGTTAGTGCCATATACTTACTTTCTATGTTTTTTTCTTAATGTTTTACGGAAATCAAGAGCAAGTCTTAACAAAGGATAGAGAGGATGGGTAGGCATTGTAAATTCACCCAAGTATTCTTCAATCGTTGGATTAAAATTAGCTTTAAAACGATAGAGTCCACCATCTAAAGCATTCTCGACGCCTCCTAAATTTTGCCATAAAATGCCACGTTCAAAGGAATATCGAGCTGTCTCATACCAAGTCAAAATAGGAGCTTTATAACGTCTAAAATCTTCATCCATTCCTGCGTATAGATTGACAGAAGTTTGTCCGAATTCTAAAGTCAAGGTAGCTGCTAAGGGAACTCTTGCTTGACCTGCATCTATATATTCCTGCAAGAAAGTCAATTCCTCTAACAAACGTTCTTTTTCCTTCTTCTGCGCTTCTACTTTTGAAGTTCGAGTCGACTCAGTAAAGGTCTCTTCCAAGGCTCTGTTTTTCGCTAACTGTTCTTCTAATTCTTGCGAACGTTTAGAGACATCCAAGGTTGCCAAGGTGATATAGGCTTTGTCTTTAAAATTATCTAACAATTTTTTATAATAGGCTTCATTCCTCAAATGAATCTCTTTCCGCTTCTCGGTTTTTTTCATCAAAAAGGAAAAGGACTCCAATAATTCAGTTCCACCAAATTGAATCTCTACACCCTTATTCCGTGCTGTTCGAATAGCCTGTTTTGTTGACTTGGAAAGCTTATCTTCTTCAAAATTTTCCTTGTATATTTTCGCCTGAATACGAGGCTGAATGGTGTCCCCCATTTCCTCTGTTTTTCCTGACCACCTTACTCCCATTTGTTGCAAACTATCAATAATAGCCAGATTTTCAGGATATTCTGTCTTTTCCTGATTGATTAAACTTTGAGACAGGCAAATACTTGGATCAAAAGTCACAAAAATAGCTCTCTTACTGCGAGCATAAGACTTAATGGACTGAATGACAAAACTCAAGAGTTCCGTATCCCCATAATCCAATATAGGCCCTCTTGGGATGTAAAACATTTTATAGCCTAGCGGAAGACTTCTAATCAAAATACTAGCTGTCGCCAATAATTTTTCTTCCCTGTAGACACCAAACTTCTCATGTTCCCAATCAGACTTAACTTCCTCCCAAGCACTACTTTGTAATACATTGGCTAATTCATGGTCTTTGACAAACTGATCATATTCTAATGTGGGAATGCCAATTTGATAACGGTACATTTCCTACTCTCTTTCCTTCAGTATCTTATTACTATTCTACTACTTTCGTTTGAAAAGTCTAGTGAAAACATATTTTATTTTAGTTCTACTCCCCCTATGCTGAAGTTCAAACTAAGTCAATCTCTCTTCTAATTTGAAATCAATTGGTAGGGTTGCTAAGAACCGTTCCAATTGTTTTTCCCAGTAGTACCACTCGTGAGTTCCAGCACTATGGCTATAGGTCACATCAAAGCCCAGTTTTTTGAGATTTTTCACTGCGAGATTATTGGCTTCATACAAGAAATCCTGCTCGCCACACCATGCCCAAAGCTTGGTTTTTTTATCCGATTTTTTAGCCAGACTTTCAAGAGAATAAGGGCTAGCTGTCCAATCCTTAATCTCCCCAAAAACGCCTCTCCAATACGCTGGTGTTCCCAAATTTTGGCTCTCAGGAGAAAAATCTTGAAAGCTAAGGGCGCCTGAAAAACTAGCTGCATGAGAAAAACGATTTGTTGCAAGAGCCAGTTTGAAACAGCCATAGCCTCCCATAGAAAGACCAGCGATAAAGGTCTTTTCACGCTTACTAGTCATATTAGGGAAGAAGCGTTTCAGGACCTGTGGCAATTCCTCTGCTAAAGCCGTGTAATAATCAAAACCATACTGGGTATCGGTGTACCAACCATTGCTGGTATTGGGCATGACAACGATGAGATTAGTAGCTCGAAGCAAGCGTTCTACATTGGTCCGCTTGAGCCAGCTATTATGATTACCAGACATCCCGTGCAAGAGGTACAAGACAGGAATATCTTTACATTCTGGTTCTTCCACTCGGTTGGCATCAGGATAGAGAACATTCACTCCCCACTCCATATCTAAAACTTGTGAGTAATACTCGATTTTCATTACTGCCATAATTTTTCCTCTATTTTTCTATAAGAAAAAGCCGAAATTCGACTTTCTCTCTGTTTATTTCAACGATTATTTCGCTTCCATTACTACTGGTAAAATAGCTGGACGACGTTTGGTTTGGTCAAAGAGATACTTGGTCAGATTATCACGAACCTTCCCTTTGAGATCTGCCCAGTCAAAGTCATCTCCTTGAAGATAGTCTTCTACCGTTTGGTTAATCAATTCTGAACTTTCACGGAGAATATCGCGACTCTTCTTGAGATAAACAAATCCGCGCGTATGAACACGAGCCTTGGCCACAATTTTCTTCTCACGACGGTTAACGGTGATTGCGACGATGAAAATGCCATCCTCTGACAAGACCTTACGGTCACGAAGGACCACATTTCCAACATCACCAATGGCATTCCCGTCAATCAAGACATCCCCTGCCGAAACCGCTCCAGCTGGGACAAAGTCTCCATTCTCATAGGCCATGCTGGTTCCCTTTTTGGGAATGAAAATGCGTTCTGGCAGCATCCCAACTGCCATAGCAGCCTTAGCATGGGCATCCAACTCACGGTATTCCCCCTGAATCGGGAAGAGATACTTGGGTTGCAAGAGATTAATCATCAACTGCAAATCACGCGCATTTCCATGCCCTGACACACGCAAGCTTTGAGTGATCAGTTTGACAACACCTCCAGCTTGGTAAATCATGTTTTCCACACGCGCCATGACTGCTTCTTTGGCGATAGACGGAGTGGTTACGATATAGACTAGGTCACCGTCCTTGATTTCCACATAACGGTGGCGACCAATCGACATCTTGCGAAGACCGTTGATGGGCTCACCCATACGACCAGTCTCAAGGATAATCAACTCATGGTCTTCAAAGCGAGACATATCTTTTGGCTTAATCAAAAGACTCTCGTTAGCTAGAGACAATTTCTTAAGGCGAATAGCAGTACGGACGATATTTTCAATATCAAATCCTGTCAAGACCACACGACGACCTGTTGCATCCGCAGCGTCAAACACCTGCTGGATACGAGAGAGGTTGCTGGCTACCGCCGCAACGATGATACGTCCCTCCCAGTCCGCAATGGTTTGGGTGATTTCATCCCCAACTTCACTTTCACTAGCCACTTGAACATTGCTGTCTGCATTGGCTGAATCACTGAGCAGAGCTAGAACTCCGTCACGACCGATTTCTGCCAAACGAGCGAAGTCTGTCGCATAAGATTCGCTAGCTGTCTGGTCAAATTTGAAGTCACCTGTGTAAACGATGCTACCTTCAGCTGTCTTCAAGACCATACCCAGACTTTCTGGGATAGAGTGGGTCGTACGGAAGAAGGAAACCACAGTTCCTCCAAAATCAATCTCTGAATCCTCATCAATGACATGAAAATCATTAAATTTCTTAACTGTGTCATTTCCTTTGACAAAGAGTTTTGCCAACTCAATGGTCAACTCAGAGCCAAATACAGGTACCTTGGCTTCAGCCAAGAGATAAGGCAGAGCACCAATGGCATCCGCATGACCGTGGGTCAAGAAGACCCCAGCGATACGGTCGCTATTTTCAAAAAGGTAGTCCATATTTGGAATAACGACATCCACCCCTAGTTGTTCATTTTCAGGGTATTTCAGACCTGCATCCAAAACGAAAATAGATCCATCGATTTCAGCGATATACATATTTTTCCCATTTTCACGCACACCACCAAGTGTTGTTAAACTGATATTACTCATTTTTCCTCCGAAAGCTTAGTTTATCTTGATTATAGGGTTGCTTGCCCTCTTATTCTAAAAGCACTATTACTTTTAGCCGAATCTTTTCCTACCATTATACCATTTTTTTGATGATTTTCAAAATGAAGATTTGTTTTCAAAAAAGAGCTGGTTGCCCAACTCTTTCCTATCTGCTATTCTTTTTCCATTAAAAAGTCATAAATTTCTTGCACGGTACCCAGCGCCATCATTTCTTGGTCTTTAACGGTTTGTTTGAGATTTTGGTAAATTTGACTTTCTCCTATCTCTCTCTTTGGCGCTTCCTTATTAACTGTCATAACGCCATCTTTGAT
>CAUQGR010000048.1:0-12775 GCA_963517545.1 uncultured Streptococcus sp.
TTATGGAATTAGTAAGGTGACAGTCTATGTCAGATAAGATTGGCTTATTCACAGGCTCATTTGATCCGATGACAAATGGGCATCTGGATATCATTGAACGGGCGAGCAAACTCTTTGATAAGCTCTACGTAGGTATTTTTTTTAATCCTCACAAACAAGGATTTCTCCCTATCGAAAATCGTAAACGGGGGTTAGAAAAGGCTGTGAAACATTTGGAAAATGTTGAAGTTGTGTCTTCTCATGATGAATTGGTGGTTGATGTCGCAAAAAGACTGGGGGCTACTTGTCTAGTGCGTGGTTTGAGGAATGCGTCGGATTTGCAATATGAAGCCAGTTTTGATTACTACAACCATCAGCTGTCTCCTGATATAGAGACCATTTATTTACATAGTCGACCTGAACATCTCTATATCAGTTCATCAGGTGTTAGAGAGCTTTTGAAGTTTGGTCAGGATATTGCTTGCTATGTTCCCGAGAGTATTTTGGAGGAAATAAGAAATGAAAAAAAAGATTAGATGGCCCTTATATGTCATTGCGGCCTTGATTGTGACTTTCTTGGCATTTGTAGTGCCCTTGCCCTACTATATAGAGGTTCCAGGTGGTTCGGAAGATATTCGCCAAGTCCTCAAAGTCAATGATACAGAAGATAAGGAAGCTGGTGCCTACCACTTCGTTACGGTTGGTGTCCAACATGCTACTTTAGCCCATATGATTTATGCGTGGTTGACGCCTTTTACAGATATTCGTAGTGCCCAGGAGACTACAGGTGGCTCTTCAGATGTTGAATTTATGCGGATCAATCAATTCTACATGCAAACATCGCAAAATATGGCCAAGTATCAAGGTCTAAAAACAGCTGGTAAAGATATCGAACTCAAATACCTTGGGGTTTATGTTTTGACTGTGACGGATAATTCGACCTTTAAAGGGATTCTTAACATCTCTGATACGGTCACAGCAGTCAATGATCAGACCTTTGACAGTTCCAAAGATTTGATTGATTACGTCAATTCTCAAAAACTAGGGGACTCCGTCAAGGTCACCTATGAAGAGGATGGGCAAACCAAGTCTGCAGAAGGTAAGATTATCACCTTGGAAAATGGCAAAAATGGGATTGGAATCGGTTTGATTGACCGTACAGAAGTAACCAGTGATGTCCCAATTCGCTTTTCAACAGCTGGTATCGGCGGTCCAAGTGCTGGTCTTATGTTTAGTCTAGCTATCTATACCCAAATAGCTGACCCAGGCCTTCGTAACGGCCGTATCGTTGCTGGTACAGGGACCATTGACAGAGATGGTAATGTGGGGGACATTGGAGGTATTGATAAGAAAGTTGTAGCTTCGGCTAGAGAAGGTGCTGCGATTTTCTTTGCCCCTGATAACCCTGTTAGCGAAGAAGAACAAAAAGCGCATCCTGATGCGAAAAACAACTACCAAACAGCCCTAGAAGCAGCCAAAACAATTAAGACAGATATGAAAATTGTGCCAGTTAAAACCCTACAAGATGCAATTGATTACTTGAAAAACAATCCCTAGTTTTTGAGTGAAGTTTCCAAACTAGCGCACAAACAGAGAAGATGGTATAATAGTCAAATGGTTCAATTATTATTCACTCTAAGCAGTCACATGCTCTTTATTTATGTGAGTTTTTACCTTTTAAAGAATCTTGTTAGATGGGAAAAGGTTTTAAAAGTGACAGCTGAGAATACAAGAAAAGTTCGTTTATTAGTAGGTTTTTTCAGCATTGTCATGGGCTATATCTTGAGTTCTTTCTTTATCAGCTTATATCAGTTGTGGCAAGAAGCGCTTAGAGGATTATTATAAAATCAAATGTAAAGGAAATAAGTATGGAAAAAATTGTGGTTCAAGGTGGCGATAATCGTCTGGTAGGAAGTGTTACGATTGAAGGAGCAAAGAATGCAGTCTTGCCCTTGTTGGCAGCGACTATTCTAGCAAGTGAAGGAAAGACCGTCTTGCAGAATGTTCCTATCTTGTCAGATGTTTTCACTATGAATCAGGTGGTTCGTGGTTTGAATGCCAAGGTAGATTTTGATGAGGAAGCTCATCTTGTTGAGGTGGACGCAACTGGCGATATCACTGAAGAAGCCCCTTACAAGTATGTCAGCAAGATGCGCGCATCTATCGTTGTCTTGGGACCAATTCTTGCCCGTGTAGGTCATGCCAAGGTATCCATGCCAGGTGGTTGTACGATTGGTAGCCGCCCTATTGATCTTCATTTGAAAGGTCTAGAAGCTATGGGGGCTAAGATTAGTCAGACAGCTGGTTATATCGAAGCCAAGGCTGATCGTTTACATGGGGCCCATATCTATATGGACTTCCCAAGTGTTGGTGCTACGCAGAATTTGATGATGGCGGCGACTCTGGCTGATGGGGTGACAGTGATTGAAAATGCTGCGCGTGAGCCTGAGATTGTTGACCTAGCCATTCTCCTCAATGAAATGGGAGCCAAGGTCAAAGGTGCTGGTACAGAGACTATTACCATTACTGGTGTTGAGAAACTTCATGGTACGACTCACAATGTAGTCCAAGACCGTATCGAAGCTGGAACCTTTATGGTAGCTGCTGCCATGACTGGTGGTGATGTCTTGATTAAAGACGCTGTCTGGGAGCACAACCGTCCCTTGATTGCCAAATTGCTTGAAATGGGAGTGGAAGTGACAGAGGAGACTGAAGGAATTCGAGTTCGCTCTCAACTAGAAAAGCTAAAAGCAGTGCATGTAAAAACCTTGCCCCACCCAGGATTTCCAACGGATATGCAGGCTCAATTTACAGCCTTGATGACCGTCGCAAAAGGGGAATCAACCATGGTGGAGACAGTTTTTGAAAATCGTTTCCAACACCTAGAAGAAATGAGACGTATGGGATTGCATTCTGAGATTATCCGTGATACGGCTCGTATTGTTGGTGGTCAACCTTTGCAGGGAGCAGAAGTTCTTTCTACTGACCTTCGTGCCAGTGCAGCCTTGATTTTGACAGGTTTGGTAGCGCAGGGAGAAACCGTTGTCGGTAAATTGGTTCACTTGGATAGAGGTTACTACCGTTTCCATGAGAAGTTGGCGCAGCTAGGTGCTAAGATTCAGCGGATTGAGGCAAGTGATGAAGATGAATAAGAAATCAAGCTACGTAGTCAAGCGTTTACTTTTAGTCATTCTGGTACTGATTTTAGGTGCACTAGCCCTAGGAATCGGTCTAATGGTAGGCTATGGAATCTTGGGCAAGGGTCAAGATCCATGGGCTATCCTGTCTCCAGCAAAATGGCAGGAATTGATTCATAAATTTACAGGAAATTAGGCTGGAGAACCAGTCTTTTTCTAGAGATAAGGAGAAAAATGGATAAAAAAACAAGACAGACACTGATCGGACTGCTAGTGTTATTGCTTTTATCTGCGGGAAGCTATTATATCAAGCAGATGCAGTCGACAGCAAATAGTCCCAAAACCAAGCTTAGTCAGAAAAAACAAGCGTCTGAAGCTCCTAGTCAAGAATTGGCAGAAAGTGTCTTAACAGATGCAGTCAAAAGCCAAATAAAAGGGAGTCTGGAGTGGAATGGCTCAGGTGCTTTTATCGTCAATGGCAATAAAACAAATCTAGATGCCAAGGTTTCAAGTAAGCCCTACGCTGATAATAAAACAAAGACAGTGGGCAAGGAAACTGTGCCAACTGTAGCTAATGCCCTCTTGTCTAAGGCTACTCGCCAGTACAAGAATCGGGAAGAAACTGGAAACGGTTCGACTTCATGGACTCCTCCAGGCTGGCATCAGGTCAAGAATCTAAAGGGATCTTATACGCATGCGGTCGATAGAGGTCACTTGTTAGGCTATGCCTTAATCGGTGGCTTGGATGGTTTTGATGCCTCAACAAGCAATCCTAAAAACATTGCTGTTCAAACAGCCTGGGCAAATCAGGCTCAAGCCGAGGATTCGACTGGTCAAAACTACTATGAAAGCATGGTACGTAAGGCCTTGGATAAAAACAAGCGTGTCCGTTACCGTGTAACTCTTTATTATGCTTCAAACGAGGATTTAGTTCCTTCAGCTTCACAGATTGAAGCCAAGTCTTCAGACGGAGAATTGGAATTTAATGTCCTAGTTCCCAATGTTCAAAAAGGGCTTCAACTGGATTACCGAACTGGAGAAGTGACTGTTACTCAGTAAAATACAAAATAAACTCCTATGTCACTTGAAGATGTAGGAGTTCTTTCTTACTAGTTTAAGCAGGGATACAATAGACACTGATACTCAATTAAAATCAAAGTGCAAACTAGGAAGCTAGCCGCAGGTTGCTCAAAGCACAGCTTTGAGGTTGCAGATAAAGCTGACATGGTTTGAAGAGATTTTCGAAGAGTATGAGAAAAAATAATATGTACTGGACTATATTTTGTGATATAATAAAGGATAAGATACTATTTTAGGAGAAGAACTATGGAAGACCCAAGTAGTCAGAATTTGTTGCTACAATTTGTTTTATTGTTTATCTTGACGGTGTTAAATGCCTTTTTCTCAGCCACAGAAATGGCCATGGTTTCTCTTAACCGTGCGCGGGTTGAACAAAAGGCAGAAGAAGGAGATAGACGCTATATCCGTCTGCTGAAGGTACTAGAAAATCCTAACCACTTTTTATCAACCATTCAAGTAGGGATTACCCTAATTACGATCTTATCAGGGGCGAGTTTGGCAGACACTCTGGGACGAGAAATTGCATCTTGGCTTGGAAATGGTGAAACGGCTTATGCCGTTGCAAGTTTTCTGTCTTTAGCATTTTTGACTTATATTTCCATCGTTTTTGGGGAATTGTATCCTAAGAGAATCGCTCTTAATCTAAAGGATGCCTTGGCGATTCGTACAGCGCCAGTTATCATTGGGCTGGGGAAACTAGTTAGTCCCTTTGTTTGGCTCTTGTCTGCATCTACCAATCTCTTGAGTCGCTTGACTCCTATGACCTTTGACGATGCTGATGAAAAAATGACCCGTGATGAAATTGAGTACATGCTGACAAATAGTGAAGAAACACTAGATGCTGACGAAATTGAAATGTTACAAGGAATCTTTTCACTGGACGAATTAATGGCCAGAGAAGTCATGGTTCCTCGAACGGATGCCTTTATGGTGGATATTCAGGATGATAGTCAAACCATCATCCAAAGTATTTTAAAACAAAATTATTCTCGTATCCCTGTCTATGATGGAGACAAGGATAATGTAATCGGTTTGATTCATACCAAGAGTCTTCTTAAGGCAGCCTTTGTAGACGGTTTTGACAATATTGTTTGGAAGAAAATTTTACAAGATCCACTCTTTGTTCCTGAAACTATTTTTGTGGATGACTTGCTAAAAGAATTGCGCAATACTCAAAGACAAATGGCAATCTTGCTAGATGAATACGGTGGGATGGCTGGTTTGGTGACCCTGGAAGACCTCTTAGAGGAAATCGTTGGGGAAATCGATGACGAAACAGATAAGGCTGAAATCGAAGTCCATAAGATTGGAGAAGATACTTATATCGTTCAAGGTACCATGAATCTCAATGCTTTTAATGACTACTTTGATGTTGAACTGGAAAGTGATGACGTTGATACCATCGCTGGTTATTATTTGACAGGAGTTGGGACCATTCCAACGACTGAGAAACTCAGTTATGAATTAGTCAGCCAAAACAAACAGCTTATCCTAACCAATGATAAAGTGAAAAATGGACGTGTTACCAAGGTAAAAGTCCAAATTACCGAAGTTGAAATAGAAGAAGAAACAGAGTAAACTAGAGGCTTTTGTCACCAGGTGTGACGAAGCTTTTTTCAGTTGATTTCGAAAGGGAATTGTGTCCTCGAAAAAACTCAGCTCCAAACTTGCTCCAAAAGTTCTTTAAATCTATCCTTTAATTATTTGAAGAAAAAGAAAAAAGCCCTTTAAATTGGGCTTTCTATTCATTTGCAACTTGATAAATCAAGTTATAGAAGGCGGTAGACGGATTTGAACCGACGATCAAGCTTTTGCAGAGCCGTGCCTTACCACTTGGCTATACCGCCATAACTCTTATTATTATACCTTGAAAATTTCTCTACGTCAATAGTTTCTTAATCAAAAAAATAGTTTACAAAAATGAGTTTTATGTCTATAAATAAAAATGTAAGGAAAGTATGAATTTAAAGGCTTTTAGGGAGCTATTTCTAGAGTAACTTTTTCATGAAATGAGATGAAAAACTGAAAAAACTTGACAAATAAAATTTTTTTGGTAGAAATGCGCCTAAATATTCTGAAAATTCGTTTACTTTTTAGAAGATATATGTTATAATTTCCAATAAGCCAAAATTTTTCAATAGGAGTTACAAACATGAAAAAAAGTAGAGTATTTGTTGCAGCAGGAGTTGCTTTATTAGCAACAGGTGTGTTAGTTGCTTGTGGAAATTCGAAATCATCTGATTCGACAGCTCCAAAAGCCTACGGCTATGTTTATTCAGCTGATCCAGAAACATTGGACTATCTTATCTCTGGAAAACAGAGTACGAAAGTGGCTACTTCAAACGGAATCGATGGCCTCTTTACAAATGATAAATACGGAAACTTGACTCCTGCGATTGCAGAAGACTGGTCTGTATCAAAAGATGGATTGACTTATACCTACAAAATTCGTAAAGGTGTAAAATGGATGACATCTGATGGCGAAGAATATGCTGAAGTGACTGCTAAAGATTTCGTGAATGGATTGAAACATGCGGCAGATAAAAAATCAGAAGCGCTTTACCTAGCTGAAACTTCTGTTAAGGGTCTATCTGACTATTTGACAGGTAATTCAAAAGATTTCTCTACAGTAGGTATTAAAGCGGTCGATGATTATACTCTTGAGTATACTTTGAACCAACCAGAACCATACTGGAATTCTAAGATGGCTTACTCAATTTTCTGGCCGTTAAACGAAGAATTTGAAAAATCAAAAGGTTCTGATTTTGCTAAAGCAACAGATCCTACATCCTTACTTTACAACGGACCTTTCTTGCTTAAAGGTTTGACTGCTAAATCTTCTATCGAATTTGCTAAGAATGAGCAGTACTGGGATAAAGAGAATGTTCATTTAGATACAGTCACACTTGCATACTTTGATGGTTCAGACCAAGAATCACTTGAACGTAACTTTACAAGTGGAGCTTATAGTTTTGCTCGTCTTTACCCAACAAGTTCAAACTTCTCAAAAGTAGAGGAGTCATACAAGGATAATATTTTCTACACTCCATCAGGAGCTGGTGTTGGAGGTTTAGGTGTAAATATTGATCGTCAAAATTACAAATATACTTCTAAGACAACAGATGAAGAGAAAACATCTACTAAGAAAGCTCTTCTTAACAAAGATTTCCGTCAAGCCTTGAACTTTGCCTTTGATCGTACAGCTTATTCTGCTCAAGTTAACGGTAAAGAAGGCGCTCCTCTAGCAGTTCGTAATCTATTTGTGAAACCGGACTTTGTTTCTGCAGGTGAAAAAACTTTCGGTGACTTGGTTGCTGAAAAAGTTACGACTTATGGAGACGAGTGGAAAAATGTAAACTTTGCTGATGGTCAAGACGGTCTCTTTAACGCTGACAAAGCTAAAGCAGAATTTGCTAAAGCTAAAACTGCTCTGGAAGCAGAAGGAGTGAAATTCCCTATCCATTTGGATGTTCCAGTAGATCAAACGTCTAAAAACTATATCGCACGTATTCAGTCGTTCAAACAATCAGTTGAAAAAGTTTTAGGTGAAGAAAATGTTGTCATCGATATTCAACAAATTTCTAAAGATGAATTCTTTAATGTAACTTATTATGCTGCTAATGCGGCGGCTGAGGATTGGGATCTTTCAGGTGCTGTTGGATGGAATCCTGACTATGAAGATCCATCAACTTATCTTGACATCCTTAAATCAACTAATAGTGAGCAAACGAAAACTTATATGGGCTATGATGACCCATCAAATGCAGCTGCAGCAAAAGTTGGTATGAAAGATTACGATAAATTGCTCGATGAAGCTGGAAAAGAAACAAGTGATCTTAACAAGCGCTATGAAAAATATGCTGCTGCTCAAGCTTGGTTGACAGACAGCTCACTCTTCCTACCAGCTATGTCTTCTAGCGGTGCTGCACCATTTATTTCTCGTGTTGTACCATTCTCAGCTTCTTATAGCCAATCTGGAGATAAAGCTTCAGATGTCTACTTCAAATATATTCAGTTACAAGATAAAGTTGTAACAAAGGCTGATTATGAACAAGCTCGTGAGAAATGGCTCAAAGAGAAAAAAGAATCAAACGAAAAAGTTCAAAAAGAATTGACTAAACACGTTAAATAAATAACTCTCAAGAGAACTTTCTCTCCATGAGGAGAAGGTTCTTTTGGGATTTAAAAAGGAAACGATATGAAGAAATATATTTTTATGCGTGTCTTGCGTTCATTGTTGTCTATTTTCTTGGTGACAACTTTAACCTACACGATTATCTATACGATGGTACCTCGTAAATTGATTTTTAAACAGGATACCAACTATAATAAGATTGCAACGACTCCAGATAAACGGGATAATTATGAAAATACTGTTTATGAGCGTATGGGCTATATCGAGTACTACGATACCAAAGAGCTGCAAGAAAAAGCTAGTAAATTAGATTCATCGGTAACAGTTGATGCTAATGATAGCAATAAAGCGATTTATGAGAAATACATTAACCAATTAGGTAATGGTTGGACACTAGGTGTATTTTCAGAGAGTGGTCAGTTCTATGCTACGCGTGAAATTCCGATTTTTGAACGTGTTTTCAAATTCTATGCTAACTTGCTTGATATTGATCATACAAACAAGATTCAAGACCCTGAAAATCCAAACTTAGAACGCTATCTTCGCTTTGAAAATGATCCTGCTATTGGATGGTCGTTAGTTGGTTCAGGTACAAAACATAAGTATCTTTTGTATTTTAACAACCAATTTCCCTTTGTACACCAAAATTTTGTGAATGTTAATTTAGGTGATTCTTACCCAACTTATGCAAACACTCCCGTACTTCAAGTCATTACACAAGGTCAAGGACAAACAAAGACTGGACAAGTTCAATTCCCTACTGGTAAGAAGACTTCATCTGTAGATATTTACTCACGTACTTATAAATCACCTAGTCAGGCAGACGCTCGTGAGGTAGCCAACTATGGTAAAAATGATCCGTATACAGCTACAGAGAGCAACTATCAGTATCCATCAATGATTGCAAGCTCTGCTGTTGCTGGATTAATTGGTTTGATTATTTCGTATGCTATTGCAATCCCTCTTGGGTCTGCTATGGCTCGCCACAAGAATACTTGGATTGATAGCTTCTCGACAGGTGCTTTGACCTTCTTGCTTGCTCTTCCAACGATTGCTTTGGTTTATATCGTTCGTTTGATTGGATCATCTATTGGTCTTCCAGATTCGTTCCCTATCTTGGGTGCTGGAGATTGGCGTTCTTATGTTTTGCCAGCAGTTATTCTAGGATTGCTAGGAGCACCAAGTACAGCTATCTGGATTCGTCGTTACATGATCGATTTGCAATCTCAAGACTTCGTTCGTTTTGCTCGTGCCAAAGGTTTGTCTGAAAAAGAAATTTCAAACAAACATATCTTTAAAAACGCAATGGTTCCTTTGGTTTCAGGTATTCCTGGTGCCGTTATCGGGGTTATCGGTGGTGCAACTCTTACTGAAACAGTCTTCGCCTTCCCAGGTATGGGTAAAATGTTGATTGACTCTGTTAAGGCGTCAAATAACTCGATGGTAGTTGGTCTTGTCTTCATCTTCACATGTATTTCTATCTTCTCACTCTTTGTAGGGGATATCTGGATGACAATGCTTGACCCACGTATTAAATTGACAGAGAAAGGAGGCAAATAATGTCAACAATCGATAAAGAAAAATTTCAGTTTGTAAAACGTGACGATTTTGCCTCTGAAACGATTGATGCACCAGCTTATTCATACTGGGGATCTGTCTTCAGACAGTTTTTGAAGAAAAAATCGACAGTTGCTATGCTAGGTATTTTGATCGCTATTATTTTAATGAGCTTTATTTACCCAATGTTCTCAGATTTTGATTTCAACGATGTAAGTAAGGTAAATGACTTCAGTGCTCGCTTTATCAAGCCTAACGCTGAACATTGGTTTGGTACAGATAGTAATGGTAAATCCTTGTTTGATGGGGTTTGGTTTGGTGCGCGTAACTCTATCCTCATCTCTGTAATTGCTACTTTTATTAACCTTGTAATTGGTGTTATTGTTGGTGGAATTTGGGGAATTTCAAAATCCGTTGACCGTATTATGATGGAAGTTTATAACATTATTTCAAACATTCCATCTCTCTTGATTGTTATTGTCTTGACGTACTCAATTGGTGCTGGTTTCTGGAATTTGATTTTTGCCATGAGTGTGACAACTTGGATTGGGATTGCTTATATGATTCGTATCCAAATCATGCGTTATCGTGATTTAGAATACAACCTCGCTTCTCAAACTCTTGGAACACCTACCTTTAAAATCATCGTCAAAAATATTATGCCACAATTGGTATCTGTTATTGTATCTACGATGACATTGATGTTGCCAAGCTTTATCTCTTATGAAGCCTTCCTTTCCTTCTTTGGATTAGGACTACCTGTGACAGTTCCAAGTTTGGGACGTTTGATTTCAGACTATTCACAAAACGTTACGACCAACGCTTACCTATTCTGGATTCCATTAACAACATTGATTTTGGTATCCTTATCTCTCTTTGTTGTTGGTCAAAACTTAGCGGATGCTAGTGATCCACGTACACATAGATAGGAGTAAATATGACAAAAGAAAATAATGTAATATTG
The DNA here is from genome assembly GCA_963517545.1 of uncultured Streptococcus sp. Classification (GTDB taxonomy): domain Bacteria; phylum Bacillota; class Bacilli; order Lactobacillales; family Streptococcaceae; genus Streptococcus. The sequence goes on from CAUQGR010000048.1 coordinate 10,853, forward strand.
ACTGCTCGCGATATTGTCGTGGAATTTGACGTTCGTGACAAAGTGTTAACGGCTATCCGAGGAGTGTCTCTGGATTTGATTGAAGGGGAAGTTCTTGCCTTGGTAGGTGAGTCTGGTTCCGGTAAATCTGTATTAACAAAAACTTTTACAGGAATGTTAGAAGATAATGGGCGGATTGCTCAAGGAAGTATCGACTATCGTGGACAAGACTTGACTGCTCTGGCTTCTAACAAGGAGTGGGAGAAGATTCGTGGTGCTAAAATTGCGACCATCTTCCAAGATCCTATGACAAGTTTGGATCCAATCAATACAATCGGTAGCCAAATTACAGAAGTTATCGTTAAACACCAAGGAAAAACAGCCAAGGAAGCTAAAGAAATGGCAATCGACTATATGAAAAAAGTCGGAATTCCAGAAGCTGAGAAACGTTTTGAAGAATATCCTTTCCAATATTCTGGTGGGATGCGTCAACGTATTGTTATTGCGATAGCTCTTGCTTGTCGTCCAGATATCTTAATCTGTGATGAACCTACAACTGCCCTTGACGTAACTATTCAAGCACAAATTATTGATTTGCTTAAAACCTTGCAAAATGAGTACCACTTTACCATTATCTTTATCACACATGACCTTGGTGTGGTAGCAAGTATTGCAGATAAAGTAGCGGTTATGTACGCTGGGGAAATTGTAGAATATGGAACTGTTGAGGAAGTCTTCTACGACCCACGCCATCCATATACCTGGAGTCTCTTATCTAGCTTACCTCAGCTTGCTGATGATAAAGGTGAATTATACTCTATCCCAGGAACACCGCCATCTCTTTATACTGAGTTGAAAGGTGATGCTTTTGCCCTTCGTTCAGATTATGCTATGCAAATTGACTTTGAACAAAAAGCGCCTAAGTTTTCTGTTAGTGATACTCACTGGGCTAAGACTTGGTTGCTTCATGAAAATGCTCCTAAAGTTGAAAAACCAGGAGTTATAGCAGATTTGCATGACAAGATTCGTGATAAAATGGGCTTTGCTCATCTAGAAGACTAGGAGGAAGGAAATGTCTGAAAAATTAGTAGAAATTAAAGATTTAGAAATTTCCTTCGGTGAAGGAAGTAAGAAGTTTGTTGCAGTTAAAAATGCAAACTTCTTTATCAACAAGGGAGAGACATTCTCTCTTGTAGGTGAATCCGGTAGTGGAAAAACAACCATTGGTCGTGCTATTATTGGTTTGAACAATACAAGCAAAGGTGAAATTATCTTTGATGGTCAGAAGATTAATGGGAAAAAATCACATAAGGAATCATCAGAGCTGATTCGTCGTATTCAGATGATTTTCCAAGACCCTGCAGCCAGCTTGAATGAGCGTGCGACAGTTGATTACATTATCTCGGAAGGTCTTTATAACTACCATTTGTTTAAAGATGAAGAAGATAGACAAGAAAAAGTTCAAAAGATGATTCATGAAGTTGGGCTTTTAAAAGAACACTTGACCCGTTACCCACATGAGTTTTCTGGTGGTCAACGTCAGCGTATCGGGATTGCCCGTGCCCTTGTTATGGAGCCTGATTTCGTTATTGCAGATGAGCCAATTTCAGCCTTGGATGTTTCTGTGCGTGCCCAAGTTTTGAACTTGCTTAAGAAATTCCAAAAAGAGTTAGGCTTGACTTATCTTTTCATTGCTCATGATTTGTCGGTTGTTCGCTTTATTTCAGATCGTATAGCAGTTATTTATAAAGGTGTTATTGTTGAAGTTGCAGAGACAGAAGAGTTGTTTAACAATCCAATTCATCCATATACTCAATCCCTCTTATCTGCTGTTCCTATCCCAGATCCAATCTTGGAACGCAAGAAGGTCTTGAAAGTATATGATCCAGATCAACATGATTATGAGACAGATAAGCCATCTATGGTAGAAATTCGTCCAGGTCA
>CAUQGR010000049.1:0-12702 GCA_963517545.1 uncultured Streptococcus sp.
ATTACTACAACAATAAACGAATTAAGGTAAAACTAAAAGGACTCAGTCCTGTGCAGTACAGAACTAAATCCTTCGGATAAATTAATTGTCTAACTTTTTGGGGTCAGTACTCAAAAACCTTAATCTTATGCGTTTTGTTATAGTTTCCATACACATTAAGAGGAAATATTTGAAATCAGTTCTCTTAATAACCATTGAATACCATATAGTACATTTACCCCAAATATGATATAGGCCGTATAAATCAAGTATTTCGATTTCTCCCGCCTCAAAGAATAGATCTTGTACAAAATAGATAAATTTAAAATAATAAATAATAGAGACAAAATCTTCCTCCAAAATCACTCCTAACAGTAGGCAGTCAGGCATATACCTCATATTTATTTTCGATTCGAAATAATAAACTTATCAATAAATAGCAAGTGATATAAGGCCAGTACCGAACCCCAGAAACTACCACGAAGAGAGATTTCTTGATGATTGAGAGGAAACAAATCATGGTTACCTATATAGAGGCAGGTCAAAATAACAAATAAAATCCAAAATAAATCCGTCCATTTATATTTTGAAAAATATTTTTTCCACATAAAAACACCTTCTTTCCTACAATCATATTATAACATTTTATGTAAGCGGGTACAAGAAATATGAGGTAAACAACTGCAAAGAAGCATAAGGTTGAAGACAGTAAAAACCAGCATTTAAAGCCTTCACTATATCTAGGATTTCTATCTTTTTAAGACAAGATTGACTCAAATCTACATCATTAAAAAAGCGAATTTCAATCGAAACTCGCTTTTTTACAAAATGTATTAGTATAAATCTTGTATCTTAGTTCAAGTGCCAAATATCTTCGTTATACTGAGCGATTGTACGGTCAGATGAGAAGAATCCTGCTTTAGAAATGTTAACGATGACTTTATCCAACCATGCGTCACGGTCTTCGTAGTCAGCAAGCATTTGCTCTTTAACCTTAATGTAGTCTTCTAAGTCAAGAAGAGTCATGAACCAGTCTTTGTTGATCAATTCATTGTAAAGACGTTCCAAGCGCTCTTTGTTTCCAGCTGCAAGAACTGCATCGCTAACGATGAAGTCAACCAATGGTTTGATAGCTTCACGAGCGTAGAATTCGCTTGATTTGTAAGCTGCTTTTGCGTAAAGGTCGATAACAGTTTCTGAATCTTCACCAAAGATGTAGATGTTTTCGTCGCCAACCAACTCAGCGATTTCCACGTTAGCACCGTCCATAGTACCAAGAGTCAAAGCTCCGTTCAACATGAATTTCATGTTACCAGTACCTGAAGCTTCTTTAGAAGCAAGTGAGATTTGTTCTGAGATATCACATGCTGGGATAAGGAAGCTTGCTGCAGTAACGTTGTAGTTTTCAACCATAACTACTTGCAAGTGTGGAGCTACTGCTGGATCGTTAGCAATAACTTCTGACATGCAAAGGATCAAGTGGATAATGTCTTGAGCGATTGTGTAGGCTGGAGCTGCTTTACCACCAAAGAAGATTGTGATTGGACGAGCAGGGATGTTACCAGCTTTGATGTCAAGGTATTTGTGAATCACGTACAAGGCGTTCATTTGTTGGCGTTTGTACTCGTGAAGACGTTTGATTTGGATATCAAAGATAGAGTTTGGATTGATTTCCACACCTTGGTGTTCTTTCAAGTGACGAGCCAATTTACGTTTGTTGTGAGCCTTGATGCTTTCCAATTTTTCTTTGACAGCTGCTTTATCTTCATAAGACAAGAGTTTTTCAAGCTCATCTGCTTCATGGTGCCAACCTTCTCCAAGAATTTCATCCAAGTAGTGAGACAATCTTGGGTTAGCATGCATGAGCCAACGACGGAAAGTAATACCGTTTGTTTTGTTGTTGAATTTTTCTGGGTAAAGGTCGTAGAAAGCTTTCAACTCAGAATTCTTCAAGATTTCAGTGTGGAGTGCTGCTACCCCGTTAACACTGTATCCGTAGTGGATATCCATGTGAGCCATGTGAACACGTCCGCTCTCATCGATAATTTGAACAGCTGGATCTTTCACTTCTGCTTTCACGCGACGGTCCAATTCTTCGATGATTGGTACCAAGTGAGGAACCACTTCTTGCAAGAATTCAAGAGGCCATTTTTCAAGGGCTTCAGCAAGGATTGTGTGGTTAGTGTAGGCAGTCATGCTACGAACGATTGAGATTGCTTCGTCAAGCTCGATACCACGTGCAGTCAAAAGACGGATCAATTCAGGGATAACCATTGATGGGTGAGTATCGTTGATTTGGACAACTGCGTAGTCAGCAAGGTCATGCAAGTTGCTTCCTTTTTCGATTGCTTCATCGATAATCAATTGCGCACCGTTTGAAACCATGAAGTATTGTTGGAAGATACGGAGCAATTCACCTTGACGGTCGCTATCATCTGGGTAAAGGAAGAGAGTCAAGTTGCGAGCGATATCTGTCTTGTCAAAGTTGATACCATCTTTAATAATAGAAGAATCAACTGAATCCAAGTCAAACAAACGCAAGCGGTTCTTCGTTTCTGTCTTGTAACCAGGTACATCAATATCATAAAGAGTTGATGTCAAAGTAAAGTCTGCAAATGGTACTTGGTAGCTACGGCTTGAGCGAACCAACCAGTTTTGCTCTGTCAACCATGCATTTGGAATTGTTTCTTGTTGGTTGTTTTTAAGAACTTGTTGGAAAAGACCAAAGTGGTAGTTAAGACCAACACCGTCACCATTCAAACCAAGAGTCGCAATTGAGTCGATAAAGCAGGCAGCCAAACGTCCCAAACCACCATTACCAAGAGATGGTTCTAATTCAACTTCTTCAACTTCGATCAAGTCTTTACCTGCAGCAGCAAGTTCTTTTTTAACATCGTCGTAAAGACCAAGGTTGATCAAGTTGTTTGACAAGAGTTTACCAATCAAGAACTCAGCTGAGATATAGTAAACTTTTTTCTTACCAGTGTTAACTGGTTTTTGGCTGCTTGCAAGTTTGCTGTAGTTAAGAAGAGCAAGGTAAAGCTCTTCATTGCTACATTCTGCAATGGTTTTATTGTAACGATTTTGTACAAATTCTTGTAGTGATAACATGTTTAAGGTGTCTCCTGATATTGTATTATTTCTTTAATTCTACCAAATTTTCATTGATTCGGCGATAGATTGTTGTCAAGTCAAGCAAACCTTCCTCGACAGCTGGTGTCAATTGATCTTCAGTCATACGCCAAGACCAGTTTCCACCAAGGGTAGATGGGAAGTTCATACGAGCTGTCTCATCCAATTCTAGCAAATCTTGCATAGTTGCAATTGCCATGAAGCTAACTGATGAAAAGACTGTACGAAGCATAGCGTGTGGCACTGTTTCGTATTCTTTACGGTTAGTGTAGCGAGCCATGTACTCACGAGTCGCATCATCGATCTCGTTACGGTACCAACCAAGAACCGTATTGTTATCGTGTGTTCCTGTGTACATAACTGAGTTAGCAGGTGCCAAGTGTGGGCTATCGATGCTTTCATCTTCTGGGTTGAAAGCAAATTGAAGAATCTTCATTCCTGGGAAGCCAGTACGTTCACGCAATTCGATAACTTCATCTGTCATGAAACCAAGGTCTTCTGCGATGATGTTTAGCTCACCAAGTTCTTCCTTAACGGCTGCAAAAAGCTTGTAGCCAGGACCTTTCACCCACTCACCAGGTGCTGCTGTATCAGAACCAGCAGGGATTTCCCAGTAAGATTCGAAACCACGGAAGTGGTCGATACGAACGATATCGTAGATTTTGAAGCTTTCACGCAAGCGTTCAATCCACCATTTGTAGCCGTCTTTATCCATTGCTTCCCAGTCATAGATTGGGTTACCCCAAAGCTGACCAGTTGCAGAAAACTCATCTGGTGGGCATCCTGCGATGCAAGTCGCCTTACCGTTGACATCTGTCTTGAAGAGATGTGGATTTGCCCACATATCGCTTGAATCTTCCGCTACGTAGATTGGCATGTCCCCAACGATTTCGATGTGGTTGTCGTTAGCGTAAGCTTTCAATTTCAACCATTGTTGGAAGAAGAAGTATTGAGTCACACGGTGGTAAACCAACTTGTCTGCCAATTGCTCACGATAGCTTTCAAGCGCTGAAGCTTTACGAGCACGAGCATCTGCATCTGGCCATTCAGTCCAAGCAAGATTGGCAAAATGCTCTTTGATAGCCATATACTCAGCAAAGAGCTCAAGCCATGATTGGTTGTCTTGAGCAAATTTCTCAAAATCTTTAACATCTCCGACTTCAAAGAAACGTTTTACCGCTTTTTCTAAAAGAGGACGACGTGCATAGTAGATTTTAGCATAGTCAACTTCAGACGCATCGCTACCAAAGTCAACTCCTTCAAGGTCACTTGCTTCCAACAAACCTTGCTCCACCAAAATATCTAAATCGATAAAATGAGTGTTTCCTGCGAAGGCTGAGAAAGATTGATAAGGAGAATCTCCGTAACTAGTTGTTCCTAATGGAAGGATTTGCCAGTAACGTTGTTTGGTACGAACCAAGAAATCAACGAAGTCATAAGCACTTTGACCAAATGATCCGATTCCGTAGGCTCCTGGGAGAGAAGAGATGTGCATCAACACACCACTTTGACGTTTTTTCATAAACAACACCTCGTGTATTTGTAGTTTAAATTTTCATTTTTGGACGCAAACGTTTGCGTTAAGATAAGTATACTTCATTTTTGGAATAATTGCAAGCGTTTTTAAAAAAACTTTTGATTATTTTTTTTAAAAAAGTTGTCCTTCTTTATGTATACATATACATTTTCCTTTTCTATTTACAAAATCTTCTTCAACTACAAATCGAAGGCCCAACTTAGCTTACTTTTGGTCTAGAGCAATTTATTTTTTGTTCAAAATCTAGGCAATCGTTTCCCTAAATAATTTCAGTAAAATCATGAAAATATATTTTCTAACTTTTCTTCTATTATAAGCAAATAAAACGCTTACCCTTTGTGTGAAATTTTTTTAAAATTTTTACAAAAAACACTTGCAACCGTTTTCTATTTGTGCTATACTAGTCCCATAAAGGAAAACGTTTGCGTTTCCTCATTATAAAATTTGTTATTCTTTAGGAGGAATACACTATGTCATCTAAATTCATGAAGAGCGCTGCTGTGCTTGGAACTGCTACACTTGCTAGCTTGCTTTTGGTAGCTTGCGGAAGCAAAACTGCTGATAAACCTGCTGATTCTGGTTCATCTGAAGCGAAAGAAATCACTCTTTACGTTGAGGACCAATACAAAGCTTATGCTGAAACAGTAGCTAAAGCTTATAAAGAACAATCAGGAACAACAGTTAACATCAAATCTGGTGACCAACTTGGTGGGCTTGACAAACTTTCTCTTGACAACCAATCAGGTCAAGCTGCTGACGTTATGATGGCTCCATACGACCGTGTAGGTAGCCTTGGTACTGACGGACAACTTTCAGAAGTGAAATTGAGCGACGGTGCTAAAACAGATGATAAAACTAAATCTCTTGTAACAGCTGCTGACGGTAAAGTTTACGGTGCTCCTGCCGTTATCGAGTCACTTGTTATGTACTACAACAAAGACTTGGTAAAAGAAGCTCCAAAAACTTTTGCTGACTTAGAAAACCTTGCTAAAGATAGCAAATACGCATTCGCTGGAGAAGATGGAAAAACTTCTGCTTTCCTAGCTGACTGGACAAACTTCTACTTTGCATACGGACTTCTTGCTGGTAACGGTGCTTACGTATTCGGACAAAACGGTAAAGACGCTAAAGACATCGGTCTTGCAAACGACGGCGCTATCAAAGGTGTAGAATACGCTAAAACTTGGTATGAAAAATGGCCTAAAGGTATGCAAGATACTGAAGGAGCTGGAAACCTAATCCAAACTCAATTCCAAGAAGGTAAAACAGCTGCTATCATCGATGGACCTTGGAAAGCTCAAGCCTTCAAAGATGCTAAAGTAAACTACGGTGTTGCAACTATCCCAACTCTTCCAAACGGAAAAGACTACGCAGCATTCGGTGGTGGTAAAGCTTGGATCATCCCATCAAGCACTAAGAACCTTGAAGGCGCTCAAAAATTTGTAGACTTCCTTGTTTCAACTGAACAACAAAAAGCCTTCTACGATAAAACTAATGAAATCCCAGCTAACACTGAGGCTCGTTCATACGCTGAAGGTAAAAATGATGAGTTGACAACAGCTGTTATCAAACAGTTCAAGAACGCTCAACCAATGCCAAACATCTCTCAAATGTCAGCTGTTTGGGACCCAGCTAAAACAATGTTGTTTGAAGCTGTAAGCGGTAAGAAAGATGCTAAAACAGCTGCTAACGATGCTGTAACATTGATCAAAGAAACAATCAAACAAAAATTTGGTGAATAAAAAATTTGTTCAAGGGGGGTGGAATTCAAATCCCCCTTTGAATTTATCAATAGAAAACATATATAGTTTAGGTTTTAATTAGAAACCAGTATCCTATGAAAGGAGTTATTATGGAAAAGCAACAACCTAGTAAAGCAGCCCTGCTGTCTATCATTCCTGGGTTAGGACAGATTTACAATAAACAAAAAGCCAAAGGTTTTATCTTCCTTGGTGTAACCATCGTATTTGTCCTTTATTTCCTAGCACTTGCAGCCCCTGAATTGAGCAATCTCATCACTCTTGGTGACAAGCCAGGTCGTGATAATTCCCTCTTTATGCTGATTCGTGGTGCCTTCCATTTAATCTTTGTAGTTGTTTATGTACTCTTTTATTTCGCAAATATCAAAGATGCACATACAACTGCCAAACACATTAACAATGGCATTCCAGTAGCACTTACCTTTAAAGAAATGATCAAAGGAATCTATGAAAATGGCTTCCCTTACCTCTTGATCATTCCATCTTATGTTGCCATGACCTTCGCGATTATCTTCCCAGTTATCGTAACCTTGATGATTGCCTTTACTAACTACGACTTCCAACACTTGCCACCAAACAAATTGTTGGACTGGGTTGGTTTGACCAACTTTACGAACATCTGGAGTTTGAGTACCTTCCGTTCTGCCTTTGGTGCCGTTCTTTCTTGGACTATCATCTGGGCTTTGGCTGCCTCAACTTTACAGATCGTCATCGGTATCTTCACAGCTATCATTGCTAACCAACCATTTATCAAAGGAAAACGTATCTTTGGTGTTATTTTCCTTCTTCCTTGGGCTGTCCCAGCCTTCATCACTATCTTGACATTCTCAAACATGTTTAACGATAGTGTCGGAGCTATCAACACTCAAGTTTTGCCAATCTTTGCTAAATTCCTTCCTTTCCTTGATGGTGCTCTTATTCCTTGGAAAACAGACCCAACTTGGACTAAGATTGCCTTGATTATGATGCAAGGTTGGCTTGGATTCCCATACATCTACGTTTTGACTTTGGGTATCTTACAATCTATTCCTAACGACCTTTACGAAGCAGCTTATATTGACGGTGCCAATGCTTGGCAAAAATTCCGCAACATCACTTTCCCAATGATCTTGGCTGTTGCGGCACCTACTTTGATTAGCCAATACACCTTCAACTTTAACAACTTCTCTATCATGTACCTCTTCAATGGTGGAGGTCCTGGTAGTGTCGGAGGTGGAGCTGGTTCAACCGATATCTTGATCTCATGGATCTACCGTTTGACAACAGGTACATCTCCTCAATACTCAATGGCGGCAGCTGTTACCTTGATTATCTCTATCATTGTCATCTCAATCTCTATGATCGCATTCAAGAAACTACACGCATTTGATATGGAGGACGTCTAAGATGAATAACTCAATTAAACTCAAACGTAGACTGACTCAAACCCTTACTTACCTCTACTTAATTGGCCTATCAATCGTAATTATCTATCCACTTTTGATTACCATCATGTCAGCCTTTAAAGCAGGTAACGTCTCAGCCTTTAAACTAGATACTAATATCGACCTCAATTTTGATAACTTTAAAGGCCTCTTCACTGAAACCTTGTACGGTACTTGGTACCTCAATACTTTGATTATCGCCTTGATTACCATGGCTGTTCAAACAAGTATCATCGTACTTGCTGGTTATGCTTACAGCCGTTACAACTTCTTGGCTCGTAAACAAAGTTTGGTCTTCTTCTTGATTATCCAAATGGTGCCAACCATGGCCGCTTTGACAGCCTTCTTCGTTATGGCACTTATGTTGAACGCCCTTAACCACAGCTGGTTCCTCATCTTCCTCTACGTTGGTGGTGGTATCCCAATGAATGCTTGGCTCATGAAGGGCTACTTCGATACAGTGCCAATGTCTCTAGACGAATCTGCAAAACTAGACGGTGCAGGACACTTCCGCCGCTTCTGGCAAATTGTTCTTCCACTTGTTCGCCCAATGGTTGCCGTACAAGCTCTCTGGGCCTTCATGGGACCTTTCGGGGACTACATCCTCTCTAGTTTCTTGCTTCGTGAGAAAGAATACTTTACTGTTGCCGTAGGTCTCCAAACCTTCGTTAGCAATGTGAAAAACATGAAGATTGCCTACTTCTCAGCAGGTGCTATCCTCATCGCCCTTCCAATCTGTATTCTCTTCTTCTTCCTACAAAAGAACTTTGTTTCAGGACTTACAAGTGGTGGCGACAAGGGATAATTTATCCCCGCCACCCTTTTTCATTTTGAAGCTTGTGACTATAAAACTATCCTTGTAACAAGCAATCTTTCTCCTAGACTTGAAATAAAGCGCATTTCTCTATATAATAATACTCATATAGAAAACACCTTTTAGAAAGATACCTATGCTTCCATATCCATTTTCCTATTTTTCAAGTATTTGGGGATTTCGTAAGCCCCTGTCCAAACGTTTCGGACTCAACTGGTTCCAACTACTCTTTACCAGTATCTTCCTTATCAGCTTGTCTATGGTACCCATTGCCATCCAAAACAGCTCGCAGGAGACTTATCCGCTAGAAACCTTTATCGATAATGTCTATGAACCATTGACAGATGAGGTTGTCCAGGATCTCTCTGAACATGCTGCAATTGTTGATGGCAAATTAACTTATACTGGAACAGCTAGTCAAGCCCCTTCTCTTTTAATCGGTCCAAGTCAAAGCAAGGAATTACCTAAGGACTTGCAACTGCATTTCGATACGAATGAGCTCGTCATCAGCAAGGAAAGCAAGGAACTGACCCGCATCTCTTACCGAGCCATTCAGACTGAGAGTTTCAAAAGCAAGGACAGCTTGACCCAAGCGATTTCTAAAGACTGGTACCAACAAAATCGTGTCTATATCAGTCTCTTCCTAGTTCTCGGTGCTAGCTTCCTCTTTGGTTTGAATTTCTTTATCGTCTCTCTAGGAGCTAGTCTTCTCCTTTATATCACTAAGAAATCACGCCTCTTTTCATTTAGAACTTTTAAAGAGTCCTATCATTTTATCTTGAACTGTTTAGGATTGCCGACTCTGATTACACTTATTTTGGGATTATTTGGCCAAAATATGTCAACCCTGATTACTGTACAAAACATTCTTTTTGTTCTGTATCTGGTCACTATCTTTTATAAAACACATTTCCGTGATCCAGATTACCATAAATAGGAGATTTTTATGCCCGTTACGATTAAAGACGTGGCCAAGGCTGCTGGTGTTTCACCTTCAACCGTAACCCGTGTTATTCAAAATAAATCAACCATTAGCGACGAAACAAAAAAACGCGTTCGCAAGGCTATGAAGGAGCTCAATTACCATCCAAACCTCAATGCTCGCAGCTTGGTAAGTAGCTATACTCAGGTGATTGGTTTGGTTCTTCCTGATGACTCAGACGCCTTCTACCAGAATCCTTTCTTTCCATCGGTTCTACGTGGCATCTCTCAAGTCGCATCTAAAAATCACTATGCCATTCAGATAGCAACAGGAAAAGATGAGAAGGAGCGTCTCAACGCTATTTCACAAATGGTCTACGGCAAGCGTGTAGATGGGCTAATCTTTCTCTATGCCCAAGAAGAAGACCCTCTCGTAAAACTCGTAGCAGAAGAACAGTTCCCCTTCCTTATCTTAGGTAAATCTCTATCTCCTTTCATCCCACTTGTCGACAACGACAATGTTCAAGCTGGTTTTGATGCAACCGAATATTTCATCAAAAAAGGCTGCAAACGCATTGCCTTTATCGGAGGAAGTAAAAAGCTCTTCGTGACCAAAGACCGTTTAACAGGCTATGAACAGGCGCTTAAACATTACAAACTTACCACTGACACCAATCGCATCTACTTTGCAGACGAGTTTCTGGAAGAAAAGGGCTATAAATTTAGCAAGCGATTATTCAAGCACGATCCACAAATTGATGCTATCATCACAACCGATAGCCTCCTAGCTGAAGGTGTTTGTGACTATATTGCCAAACACCAGCTGGATGTCCCTGTTCTCAGCTTTGACTCGGTTAATCCTAAGCTCAATTTGGCAGCCTATATAGATATCAATAGCCTAGCCCTCGGACGTACTTCTTTAGAAACTATTCTCTGCATCATCAATGATTCTAAAGAAAATAGACAAATTTGCTACCGTCAGTTAATTGCCCATAAAATTATCGAAAAATAAAAACCAGCTCGCGCTGGTTTTTTTGATCACTAATTATCTGTTTCAACGAATCGTCCCAAAATATGAACATTCTCAGATACAGAGACAAAGGCACCTGGATCCACCTGTTTCATAATCTGTTTAAATTCATTAAACTCTGCACGTGTAATGACAGTAATTAAAACTGCCTTTCTCTCGTGATTATAGGTTCCTTCTGCATCGTGGATCATGGTTGCTCCGCGGTGCAATTTTTTATGGATTTTTTCAATTACCTTCTCTGGATGATTGGTCACAATCATGGCCTGCATACGTTTTTGCTTGGTAAAGACCGCATCTGTCACACGGCTAGAGACAAAGATGGTAATCATAGAGTAGAGAGCATATTTCCAACCAAAAGTCAAACCTGCTATCAGCATGATGGTCCCATTTACCAAGAAAGAAATACTACCGACATTCTTACCCGTTTTCTTGCGAATAGTCAGGCTGACGATATCCGTCCCCCCACTGGAGATATTGTTGCGAAGAGCAAAACCAATCCCTAAGCCCATGACAACACCCCCAAAAAGGGCATTGATAATGGGATCCTCAGTCAAAGTCGCCACAGGGACGAACTGGATAAAGAAGGAACTCATGGATACCGTGATAAAGGTAAAGACGGTGAACTTATGCCCAATCTGATACCAAGCCAAGACCATCAAAGGAAAATTAATGGCGTAGAAGGTCAGCGAAATCGGAATATGAAAACCAAACCAGTGATTACTCAAGGCAGAGATAATCTGTGCCAGACCTGTCGCACCACTCGAATACACATGCCCTGGTTGGAAAAAGAAATTGACCGCCACTGCTGATAGAAAACCATAGACCAGAGAGGCCGAAATCTTCTCATCATATTTTTCACGAGAGATACTTTGTAAGACACGTAAAATTTTTATCTGATGAGCAAAGCGGCGCAGATAATAGCGCCACCGCTTAATTCGTTTTGCTTGTTTCATCTTCTTCTACTTGTAAGCTGAGTTCCTCTAGTTGTTTGAGAGCTACTGTTGAAGGAGCTTGTGTCATTGGGTCACTTGCCTTATTGTTCTTAGGAAAGGCAATGACTTCACGGATATTTTCTTCTCCTGCTAAGAGCATGACAAATCGGTCAAGCCCGATCGCCAAGCCACCGTGTGGTGGGAAACCATAGTCCATGGCTTCAAGAAGGAAGCCAAACTGGTCATTTGCTTCTTCGGCTGAGAAACCAAGAGCCTTGAACATGCGTTCTTGAAGGTCTTTTTGATTGATACGAAGGCTACCACCACCAAGCTCATAACCGTTCAAGACGATATCGTAAGCAATGGCACGAACCTTAGCCAAATCACCTTCTAATTCGTGAGCTGTTTCTTTCTGTGGAAGAGTAAACGGATGGTGGGCGCTCATGTAGCGGCCTTCTTCTTCAGACCATTCAAACATTGGCCAGTCAACCACCCAAAGGAAGTTGAATTTATCATTATCAATCAAACCAAGCTCTTTGGCAATACGTCCACGAAGAGCACCAAGCGTTGCATTAGCCACTTCAAGCGTATCTGCCACAAAGAGAACCAAGTCCTTATCTTCAAGAGCAAGCGCTGTTGTCAATTCTTCTTGGATACCAGTCAAGAACTTAGCAACTGGTCCGTTTAATTCTCCATCAACTACCTTGACCCAAGCAAGACCTTTGGCACCATATTGTTTGGCTACTTCAGTCATCTTGTCGATGTCTTTACGTGAATAGTTGTCTGCAGCTCCTTTGACCACAATGGCTTTTACAGCAGGTGCTTCTGAAAAGACTTTAAAATCAACACCCTTGACCACTTCTGTCAAGTCCTGAAGCAACATGTCAAAACGGGTATCTGGCTTGTCAGAACCGTAAAGAGCCATCGCATCATCATACTTCATACGAGGGAATGGTAGCGTCACTTCGATGCCTTTTGTTTCCTTCATCACACGCGCAATCAAGCCTTCTGTGATGTCTTGGATTTCTTGCTCAGTAAGGAAGGATGTTTCCAAGTCGACCTGGGTAAACTCAGGCTGGCGGTCTCCACGCAAGTCCTCATCACGGAAACATTTAACAATTTGGTAGTAACGGTCAAAACCAGCATTCATCAAGAGCTGTTTCGTGATTTGTG
>CAUQGR010000050.1:0-12505 GCA_963517545.1 uncultured Streptococcus sp.
AGGAGACCTTATCCCCAGTTACCCAGGTTGTTAAAGTTGGAACAGCTAAGCCGACTATGGTTCCGAATGATGCACCGAAAGAAGATTCTTTAGAAGAGTTCGACTTAATTACACTGTATAATTTATTGACAGAAGCAACTCAGATTAAAGCAGAGGCACGTTATTTCAATGATAATCAAAGTCATCAATCTAACTATGATTCTGCATTGATGGCAGGTCAGGATATTCTTACTCAATCCCAAGCAAGTCAAGCAGAAATTAATCAACTGGTGGAACAAATCAAACAGGCTAAGTCGCAATTAAGTGGCCTTGAGGTTGCCAAAACAGCTCTTCAGGCTGAGTACGATTTAAATGTCACTATTAAAACTTCTGCTAAATATAAGAATGCTGATTCAGATAAGAAGACAGTTTATATAGAGCAATTGACTAAGTCAGAAATAGTTTTAAATAGTCAAACGGCTACACAAGTACAAGTCAACCAAGTTCTTGCTAGTCTGCAAGCCACCAAAGAAGAACTCAATGGAGTGCCGAAAGTCAAGCCAACAGTTTCGATTCTAAGTCTGACTGAAAATGCAGATGATAAGTCGGTTACGGTCCAATATAGCTTGGAAGACCAAACAAAGTCCTTCCGTTCAGCCACTGCAGAATTATATCAGGGGGATAAGCTTGTTCGTACTCTTCCAATAACTAATTTCGATGATAGTCTAAAAATTGGAGAGTTGGATTACTACACAGCTTACACTTTGAAAACCAAGCTGACCTATGAACTGGACAATGGTAGTTTCACTGAGTTTGAAACAGACAGTCGTGAATTTGAACTTGAATATAAGAAGATCTCCTTCCGAGATGTTGATTCAGTTGAGTTTTACAGTAAAGATAATGACCAATACAAGCGACTGGTATCAATGAGTTCCATGCCTAAAGATCTGTCAAACTACTTTGTAAAAGTCAAATCAAGTGAAGCTAAGGAAATGCTTCTCCCAGTTCACAGTATTTCTGAAATCCAAAAAGACGGAAAAGATGTTTATAGGGTAACAGTCTCGTTGCCTGAGCTTGTTCAAGAAGGTGAGACAGGCTACAAGTCTGGCTACGACTTCTATATTAGTAAATCAGTTCCTAGTCAGCAAAATGTTTACACTAGCTTTGCTGGATTGATAGATGCTATGAAGAAAAATATGGCTAGTAATTATGTTTTGGGAGCTGATTTGGATGCTAGTGAGGTTAGTCTAGCACCTGCGGATTATGTCTATCTCAGAGGGAACTTCACAGGCAGTCTGACTGGAAATCATAATGGTAAACAGTATGCTATCTATAATCTAGCTAAGCCTTTGTTCGAAAACCTCAAGAGTGGTTCTTCTGTTTCTGGTATGGATTTGAAGGATGTCAATATTGTGGGTAGCTATGACTCTGCTGCCTTAGCTCGGAGTGCAGAAAATGCTCGAATTACAGATGTTTCTGTCCAAGGTAAAGTATCGGTGATAGGCAATGCTTCTAATGTGGCGGGACTGGTTGTTAGTGCTACAAACACACAAATTTCCAACAGTTCTTTCACTGGTGTCATCCAGGCAAACGAGAAACAGGGCAAAGAATATAATGTTGGTGGTTTGGTTGCTAACCTTAAGGGAGGAGATTCCTTGCTCAGTCAAAGCAGAGCAGATGTGACCATCTTAGCAGGCGCTAGAGCCAACAACCAACGATTCGGCGGTTTGGTCGGTCGTTTGGAGAACAATGCCCGTATCAGTCGTTCTTATGTAACTGGAAAGATTCAAAATACTACTAATAATGGTCAGATTGGCGGTATCGTAGGATCCAATTACTTCAATGGCTTGGTTGACAATGTTATCAGTAATATTAGTGGTACGAATGTTTATAGTATTTCTGGAGATCAAGCTTACAATAATGACCGTATTACGGAAGCTTATGTCGTTGAAGGAAATCAAACGCTGGAAAATGACAAGTTTGTCACTTCAACACTGACTCTGAACGAGGCAGAAGAGAAGCTAGCTAGTTTAGATATTACGACAAATCTAGAGGACACGAATCTTAACCTTTATTCTGTTAACTATGCTCAAGAGAAGAATGCTCGAGAAAATCGTTTGATAGCTTATTCCAATATGGAAAAACTCCTTCCGTTCTATAACAAGGAGACAATCATTAGCTATGGAAATAAACTCCCAGATCATCATAAGCTCAATACAGAATATTTGTTGGATGTTGTTCCAATGAAAGGTGACCAGATTATCACTGATATTAATAGTAATAAGGCGTCTATTGACCGTTTGATGTTACACTTCGAGGATAATACGGTTGATTACCTGAATTTGACTTATAAAGGAGAGTTTAAGAATCAAGCAATTTCAGAATACAGTGTAAATGGCTTAGATCTCCTTTATACACCTGAAGCTTTCTTATCAGACTATAGTAGAGTTCTGAATCAAGTACTGCCAGAGTTGAATAAGATAGTTCTTGACTCACCAGCCATGCGAACTGTTTTAGGTGTAAATGCTGACACTTCCTTGGATGATCTTTATCTTGATAGGTCTTTTGAACAAGTCAAGACCAAGCTCTCAGAAGAGTTACGCAAAGTTTTGGCTATGGATAAGTCAATCAATACTGAAGGCAATGTTGTGGCTGACTATGTAGTTCACAAGATTACAGCCAATAAGGAAGCCTTCTTGCTTGGGCTTACCTATCTTAACCGTTGGTATAATATTAATTATGATAATATTAATGTCAAAGATTTATCTGCTTATAAGTTTGATTTCTTTGGAAATCATAGTGCTTCAACGATAGATACCATTATTTCACTAGGTCAGTCAGGAATGAATAATCTTAAAGCTACGAACAATCATTTAGCTTATGATGCTTCGCTCTCTGAAGCGACTGGTAAGCGTGGACTTTTCAATTATTTGGAAAATTACCGTCAAATCTTCTTGCCATACAAGACAAATAATGAATGGCTCAAGACCAATACAAAAGCTTATATCGTAGAGTCTAAGTCAGATATAGCAGAGGCTAGAAAACTTCAGGATACAGCTGAAGGCAAGAGCAAGTATTCTGTCGGCGTTTATGATAAGATCACTGCTGATAATTGGGAATATAAGGGCATGCTTCTACCACTCTTGACTATGAGTGAGAAGGGTGTCTATGTTATCTCCAATATGTCCACCATCTCCATGGGTGCTTATGATCGTTACCGAGATGTTGTCGATGGTAAGGTAAGGACAGATGCAGAGTTGGTAGAATATGTCGAAGATAGAGTTAGAAAATCAGCTGAATATCAGCGCGATCATTATGATTTCTGGTACAAGATTCTAAGTCCAGAAAGCAGGGACAAGCTTTTCCGTTCCGTACTAGTTTACGATGGATTCCTAATGAAAGATAGGACTGGTCAAAGATATTGGGCTCCAGCTAATGATAAGAAATCGCTAGCTATGCAGGAGTTCTTTGGACCAGCAGGCAAGTGGTATCCAAGCAAGGGCTACAATG
The DNA here is from genome assembly GCA_963517545.1 of uncultured Streptococcus sp. Classification (GTDB taxonomy): domain Bacteria; phylum Bacillota; class Bacilli; order Lactobacillales; family Streptococcaceae; genus Streptococcus. The sequence continues at coordinate 3,490 of CAUQGR010000050.1, forward strand.
CCTATGCTACAGGAAGTGTAACCCACTTTGACGCTGCTCGTTTATTGGAAGACTATGGTAACTCTGTTTATACGCATGAAATGACCCATAATTCTGACGGTGACATCTACTTTGAGGGCAATGGTCGTCGTGAAGGTCTGGGAGCTGAACTCTATGCTCGAGGACTCTTGCAATCCACTCCAACCCCTGACGAACCAACTATTACTCTTAATACCCTCTTCAAGGTGGATAAAGATTCTAAGACACGGATGCATACGTATAATTTCAAAGAGCGTGTTCAAAATGCAGCAGACTTGCAACACTATGTTCATGGTATGTTTGATATGATCTATACACTCGATTACTTAGAAGGTACTTCTATGCTTAAGCAGAGTGATGATGCTAAGCTTCAGTGGTTCAGAAAGATGGAAAATTACTACATTACAGATAAGTATGGTAAGGAAACCCATGCTGGTAACCAGACACGAACCTTCACTGCAGAGGAAATTAAGCAGTTAACTAGTTTCTACTCTTTGATTGAGAATGATGTAATCACACGTCGAGAGAACAAGGACAATGGTAAATATGGACGGAATGGCTACCTCAGTCTTAGCCTCTTCTCACCAATCTACTCAGCCTTGAGCAATCCTAAAGGGGCTCCAGGGGATGTTATGTTCCGACGTACGGCTTATGAGTTACTGGCAGCTAAGGGATATCATGAAGGATTTGTTCCTTATGTTTCTGGTAAGTACTCTAAGGAAGCCTTTGATGAAGGTAAGAAAACGTGGGACGGATGGTCCGGAAGGGATGTAGGTCTAGTGACAGACCAAAAAGTCCTGGAAAATGTATTTAAGGGCGAATATGACTCTTGGGTAGCTTTCAAGAAGGCTATGTATAAGGAGCGGATTGATCAGTTGACAAAGCTTAAGCCGATCACTATTGAGTACGAACTTAGAAATCCAAATAGTACTAAGAAAGTAACTATTCGTTCTTACGCACAGATGCAGAAACTGATGGATGAAGCAGTAGCAGAGGATGTAGGTAACATTGCTAATGCGACTAGCCGTGTCGAAGCTAGTTGGGTCAACTTGCTCAAGAAAAAGATTTACAACGCTTATCTTCGTGAGACAGATGATTTCAGGCAGTCTATATTTAAGAAATAAGGAATCTTATGTTTCTTCAATTAAATTTTAATGAAATCTCTAGAAGAAAACAGTTTTCTATAAAGCGAATGATGAAATAATAAAAAATTAAGTAACGGCCTTGTTCCTCATTTCAAGAGGGGCAAGGTCGTTCTTGTGTTGTTTGAAATTTTGGTAGTATAGTGGATTGAAATAAGAAGTAAATAAATTGATTAGAAAAATCCAATTAATTTTTAGAAATCTTTTAGCAATCGTGATGCACTATTCTAGATTCAATATACTATATAACCCATTGAATCAATAGCAGGACAAATCAGTTTATAAAATATTATGAAAAATCGGTTTGAATTTCTCAATCAACTTGTTCACATTTTATTTCAATCTACTATAAAATAAAAATACATTTTTTGTTGATAGTTTATTTAAGAAATATCGTAGTTCAAGAATGCACTTTACAATTTAATAGCTCTTATGGATGCGACTGTATTTTAGGAAAGTAGTGAAAGAGTTTTTACCACAATCTATAACGAAATAGGAATTTATGTTCTTTTTTATTTTGCGTATCAGATACTTTTATAAGAGTCATGGTAGTATTAATAATTATAATGATATCGGTGGAATTCAATCCATACACTTTATAAATTTGTACAGAAACTTGTTGCCTCAAAAGAGCTTATATTTTCAGTCTTCAATAAATTTGCATCCTCTTTTTCTTTATTTTGTCGCAGTTAAGAGAGGTGTAAGGGGACTGTGCTTTATTCTAAAAAATTCTTAAATTATCAGTCTATTGCAACTTTTCTCATGTGGGTCATTTGACTTGCTATTTGTTTTCCTTAGTAGTATACTAAGATAGTAATCATTAAGAAGTGGTTACAAAAAATAATGAACGAGGTAAAGAAAATGGTAGAATTGAAAAAAGAAGCAGTAAAAGATGTAGCATCATTAACAAAAACAGCGCCAGTAGCATTGGCAAAAACAAAGGAAGTATTGAATCAAGCTGTTGCTGATTTGTATGTAGCCCATGTGGCATTGCACCAAGTGCACTGGTACATGCGTGGTCGTGGATTTCTTGTATGGCATCCAAAAATGGATGAGTACATGGAAGCTCTTGATGGTCATTTAGATGAAATCAGCGAACGATTGATTACACTCGGAGGTAGCCCATTCTCTACATTGACAGAGTTCCTTCAAAACAGTGAAATCGAAGAAGAAGTTGGAGAGTTCCGCAATGTAGAAGAAAGTTTGGAACGTGTCCTTGAAATTTATCGTTACCTCATCACGCTTTTCCAAGAAGCTTTGGATGTGACAGATAAAGAAGGCGATGATGTAACCAATGATATCTTTGTTGGAGCTAAGGCTGACCTTGAAAAAACAGTCTGGATGCTTGCAGCAGAACTTGGACAAGCACCTGGTTTGTAAGAAATAGAATAATCATATAAAAATCTGTAGGAAATTTCTTACAGATTTTTTCTATTCTGTAAGCTATTCCAAACCAGTCTTTTTTTGAGTTTTTTGATAAAATAGTACTATCAGTGAAAAGGATGGAAGCATGACTAAGAAAATCGTAGCTATTTGGGCCCAGGATGAAGAGGGTGTGATTGGTAAGGACAATCGTCTGCCTTGGCATTTACCAGCAGAACTGCAACACTTCAAAGAAACAACTCTGAATCATGCTATCTTGATGGGGCGTGTGACCTTTGATGGGATGGGACGTCGCTTGCTTCCAAAACGGGAGACACTGATTTTGACTCGTAACCCAGAAGAAAAGATGGACGAGGTTGTTACTTTTCAGGATGTCCAGTCTGTTCTTGACTGGTATCAGGGTCAAGACAAGAATCTCTATATTATCGGTGGGAAGCAGATTTTTCAGGCTTTTGAACCCTATTTGGATGAAGTGATTGTGACTCACATTCATACTCGGGTGGAGGGAGATACCTATTTTCCTGAAGAGTTTGATTTGTCTCTTTTTGAGACAGTTTCAAGCAAATTTTACGCCAAAGATGAGAAAAATCCTTATGATTTTACCATCCAATACCGCAAGAGAAAGGAAGTCTAATGGAACGTAGTATATTTGGTTTTTTCACAGCCATGCTGTGTTTGGTCTGCTTGCTTGCAGGAGCACAGGCTTTTCGTAAAAAGCGTTATGGACTTTCTGTCCTGCTCTGGTTAAATGCCTTTACCAATTTGGTCAATAGTATCCATGCTTTTTACATGACCTTATTTTAGATAGAATGACAGTATAGAATAGAACGGAAGGAAATCATGCCTACAACTAGGAATAATGATATGATGGTTTATTGCTCATTTTGTGGCAAAAGCCAAGAAGAAGTACAAAAAATAATCGCAGGTAACAACGCCTTTATCTGTAATGAATGTGTGGAGTTGGCCCAGGAAATCATTCGGGAGGAGTTGGCTGAGGAAGTCTTGGCAGACTTGTCAGAAGTTCCAAAACCAATCGAACTTCTCCATATCTTGAACCACTATGTAATCGGTCAAGATCGTGCCAAGCGTGCCTTGGCAGTGGCGGTTTACAACCACTACAAACGTATCAATTTCCACGATACGCGTGAAGAGTCAGAAGATGTGGATTTGCAGAAGTCAAACATCTTGATGATTGGCCCAACTGGTTCAGGGAAAACATTCCTTGCTCAGACCTTGGCTAAGAGCTTGAATGTGCCTTTTGCCATTGCGGATGCGACAGCTCTGACTGAGGCTGGTTATGTGGGTGAGGACGTGGAAAATATCCTCCTAAAACTCTTGCAAGCTGCTGACTTTAACATTGAACGTGCAGAGCGTGGCATTATCTATGTGGATGAAATTGACAAGATTGCCAAGAAGAGTGAGAACGTGTCTATCACACGTGATGTTTCTGGTGAAGGGGTGCAACAAGCCCTTCTCAAGATTATCGAGGGAACTGTTGCCAGCGTACCGCCTCAAGGTGGACGTAAACATCCACAACAAGAAATGATTCAAGTGGATACTAAAAATATCCTCTTCATCGTAGGTGGTGCCTTTGATGGCATCGAAGAAATCGTCAAACAACGTCTGGGTGAAAAGGTTATTGGCTTTGGTCAAAATAACAAGGCGATTGACGAAAACAGCTCATACATGCAAGAAATCATCGCTGAAGACATTCAAAAATTCGGGATTATTCCTGAGTTGATTGGACGCTTGCCTGTCTTTGCAGCTCTTGAGCAATTGACGGTCGATGATTTGGTTCGTATCTTGAAGGAGCCAAGAAATGCCTTGGTTAAACAATACCAAACCTTGTTATCTTATGATGATGTCGAGTTGGAATTTGACGACGAAGCCCTTCAAGAGATTGCCAATAAGGCCATCGAACGGAAGACAGGGGCGCGTGGTCTTCGTTCTATCATCGAAGAAACCATGCTAGATGTTATGTTTGAAGTACCGAGTCAGGAAAATGTGAAATTGGTTCGCATCACAAAAGAAGCTGTCGATGGAACGGATAAACCAATCCTAGAAACAGCCTAGAGGTGACTATGGAACTTAATACACACAATGCTGAAATCTTGCTCAGTGCGGCTAATAAATCCCATTATCCGCAGGATGAGCTCCCAGAGATTGCCCTAGCAGGGCGTTCAAATGTTGGTAAGTCTAGCTTCATCAACACCATGCTGAACCGCAAGAATCTAGCCCGTACATCAGGGAAACCTGGGAAAACCCAGCTCCTTAACTTCTTTAATATCGATGATAAGATGCGCTTTGTGGATGTACCGGGTTATGGCTATGCCCGTGTTTCCAAAAAGGAACGTGAAAAGTGGGGGCGCATGATTGAGGAGTACCTAACGACTCGGGAAAATCTCCGTGCAGTAGTCAGTCTAGTTGACCTCCGTCACGACCCGTCAGCAGATGATGTCCAGATGTACGAATTTCTCAAATATTATGAGATTCCAGTCATCATTGTGGCGACCAAGGCGGACAAGATTCCTCGTGGTAAATGGAACAAGCATGAATCAGCAATCAAAAAGAAATTAAACTTTGACCCAAGTGACGACTTCATCCTCTTTTCATCTGTCAGCAAGGCAGGGATGGATGAGGCTTGGGATGCAATCTTAGAAAAATTGTGAGGAAAAGAAAATGGCAAAAACAATTCATACAGATAAGGCCCCAAAGGCTATCGGGCCTTATGTTCAAGGAAAAATCGTTGGCAACCTTTTGTTTGCTAGCGGTCAAGTTCCCCTATCTCCTGAAACTGGGGAAATCGTTGGAGAAACGATCCAAGAACAGACAGAACAAGTCTTAAAAAACATCGGTGCTATTTTGGCAGAAGCAGGAACAGATTTTGACCATGTTGTCAAAACAACTTGCTTCTTGAGCGATATGAACGACTTTGTTCCTTTTAACGAGGTTTACCAAACGGCCTTTAAAGAGGAATTTCCAGCTCGTTCAGCTGTGGAGGTAGCTCGTCTTCCTCGTGATGTAAAAGTCGAAATCGAAGTCATCGCAGAGATTGGATAAGCTAGTTGAAGTTTGGTGTTGCCAAACTTCTTTTGATATAAGGAGAAAAAGATGACAAAGAAACAACTTCACTTGGTAATTGTGACAGGGATGAGTGGTGCAGGGAAAACGGTGGCCATTCAGTCCTTCGAAGATTTGGGTTATTTTACTATTGACAATATGCCGCCAGCTCTCTTGCCTAAGTTTTTGCAGTTGGTGGAAACAAAGGAAGACGACCATAAGTTGGCCTTGGTAGTAGATATGCGTAGCCGTTCTTTCTTCTCAGAGATTCAAGCTGTTTTGGATGAGTTGGAAAACAAGGAAGAACTGGACTTTAAAATCCTCTTTTTGGATGCGGCTGATAAGGAATTAGTCGCTCGTTACAAGGAAACCAGACGAAGCCATCCTCTAGCTGCAGATGGTCGTATTTTAGATGGAATCAAGCTGGAGCGTGAACTCTTGGCACCTTTGAAGAATATGAGCCAAAATGTGGTGGATACGACAGAACTCACTCCTCGTGAACTGCGTAAAACCATTGCAGAGCAGTTTGCGGATCAGGAGCAAGCCCAGTCTTTCCGTATCGAAGTCATGTCTTTTGGCTTTAAATATGGAATCCCTATTGATGCGGATTTAGTCTTTGATGTGCGCTTTTTGCCAAATCCATATTACCTTCCAGAGCTGAGAAACCAAACGGGTGTGGATGAACCAGTGTATCACTATGTCATGAACCATCCTGAGTCAGAAGACTTCTATAAACATTTGTTGGCCTTGATTGAGCCGATTTTGCCAAGTTACCAAAAGGAAGGTAAGTCTGTACTAACCATTGCCATGGGGTGTACTGGTGGACAACACCGTAGTGTGGCCTTTGCTAAACGCTTGGCGCAGGACTTATCCAAGAATTGGCCTGTCAATGAAGGACATCGTGACAAAGACCGAAGAAAGGAAACGGTAAACCGTTCATGAGAAAACCAAAGATAACGGTGATTGGTGGAGGAACTGGAATCCCCGTCATTCTAAAAAGTCTGCGGGAAAAAGATGTGGAAATCGCTGCTATCGTAACGGTGGCAGATGATGGTGGTTCTTCAGGTGAACTCCGAAAAAATATGCAGCAGTTGACACCGCCAGGCGATCTTCGCAATGTTCTTGTGGCCATGTCGGATATGCCTAAATTTTATGAGAAGGTCTTTCAGTATCGCTTTTCTGAGGATGCCGGAGCCTTTGCTGGTCATCCGCTGGGAAATCTCATTATTGCAGGCCTGTCAGAAATGCAGGGTTCGACCTATAATGCCATGCAGTTGTTGAGCAAATTTTTCCACACAACTGGGAAGATTTATCCTTCCAGTGACCATCCTTTGACCCTTCATGCAGTCTTTCAGGATGGGACAGAAGTGGCTGGAGAGAGTCATATTGCAGACCATCCAGGCATGATTGACCATGTCTATGTAACCAATACCCTCAACGATGATACGCCTCTGGCTAGCCGTAGAGTAGTCCAGACCATTCTTGAAAGTGACATGATTGTCCTAGGGCCAGGTTCCCTCTTTACCTCTATTTTGCCCAATATTGTCATTAAGGAAATTGGGCAGGCGCTTTTGGAAACCAAGGCAGAAATCGCCTATGTCTGCAATATCATGACCCAACGTGGGGAGACGGAACACTTTACAGATAGTGATCACGTGGAAGTCTTGCATCGTCACCTTGGTCGCCCTTTTATCGATACTGTTTTAGTGAATATTGAAAAAGTGCCACAGGAATACATGAATTCTAACCGTTTTGATGAATACTTGGTGCAGGTTGACCATGATTTTTCTGGTCTTTGTAAGCAAGTACCGCGTGTGATTTCATCCAACTTCCTTCGTCTGGAAAATGGAGGTGCCTTCCACGATGGGGATTTGATTGTGGATGAGTTGATGCGGATTATACAGGTGAGAAAATGAGTTTCACAGTAGCAGTAAAAGAAGAAATCCTAGGTCAACACCATCTGAGCCGGCATGAATTATCTGCCATTATCAAGATGTCTGGTAGTATCGGTCTCTCGACTTCAGGCTTGACCTTGTCAGTCGTGACAGAAAATGCCAAACTGGCTCGTCACCTCTATGAATCCTTTCTCCATTTCTATGAAATTAAATCAGAAATTCGCCACCACCAAAGAAGTAATCTTCGTAAGAATCGGGTCTATACCGTTTTTACAGATGAAAAGGTGCAGGATCTGCTGAGTGATTTGCACTTGGCAGACTCCTTCTTTGGTCTGGAAACAGGCATTGATGAGGCAATTTTATCGGATGAGGAAGCAGGCCGCGCTTATCTCTGTGGCGCTTTCTTAGCGAATGGAAGCATTCGTGACCCTGAGTCAGGCAAGTACCAGTTGGAAATCAGTTCTGTTTATCTGGACCACGCGCAAGGGATTGCCTCACTTCTTCAGCAATTTTTACTGGATGCCAAGGTGCTTGAGCGCAAAAAGGGGGCTGTGACCTATCTCCAGCGAGCCGAAGACATTATGGACTTCTTGATTGTCATCGGAGCCATGCAGGCGCGTGATGATTTTGAGCGAGTTAAGATTTTACGAGAAACCCGTAATGATCTCAATCGGGCAAATAATGCTGAGACAGCTAATATCGCTCGGACAGTTTCTGCCAGCATGAAGACCATCAACAATATCAGTAAAATCAAAGATATTATGGGCTTAGAAAATCTGCCAGTGGATTTGCAGGAGGTGGCGCAGCTGCGGATTCAGCACCCAGACTACTCTATCCAGCAGTTAGCAGATAGCCTCAGCAACCCTCTGACCAAAAGTGGCGTCAACCACAGACTCAGAAAAATCAATAAGATAGCCGATGAGTTATAAAAATATAAAACACCTCTTTCTTGACAATTGAATAGAGCATGTGAGATAATAAAGGGGAATTGAGAAGTTCTAGCATTTTAGTGCTAACAGAAATCCCCTCGGTATTGCAGTACCGAGGGGATTTTTTCTGGGTTAGATAGCACTAACCAGGAAGGTTATACTCAATGAAAATAAAAGAGCAAACTAGGAAGCTAGCCGTAGGCTGTACTTGAGTACGGCAAGGCGAAGCTGACGTGGTTTGAATTTGATTTTCGAAGAGTATTACTTGTCGAAGTGATCGTCTAACCAACGAGTCACCAGCCATGAGATGATACTCTCGATGACTGCGATAAGTACTATTTTGAGAAGTTCTAGCATCTATAATACCTCCTTTTCCAAGGCGTATCGTTAGTGCCATCGTTATTATATCATATGCTGCATCAATTTGATAGGATATTTTTGCTTTTTGAAAAAGAAGGGGAAAGGCAAAAAGCAATGTCATTAAGTTAAGAAATTTAGCTCTTTAAAATCAAAAACGCATAATATCAGGTATTGATGAACTGCACCCCAAAAGTTAGACAGAAAAAAATCTAACTTTTGGGGTGTTTTT
>CAUQGR010000051.1:0-12204 GCA_963517545.1 uncultured Streptococcus sp.
GCAAAAGTCCGCGTAGTCAGCATGCCATCTACAGATGTCTTTGATAAACAAGATGCAGCTTACAAGGAAGAAATCCTTCCAAATGCAGTTCGCCGTCGTGTTGCAGTCGAAATGGGTGCAACTCAAAACTGGTACAAATATGTTGGACTAGATGGTGCAGTTCTTGGTATTGATACCTTTGGAGCCTCTGCTCCAGCACCAAAAGTATTGGCAGAATATGGCTTTACTGTTGAAAATCTTGTAAAAGTCGTTCAAAACTTGAAATAATCCTAAAAATCAGGGCGCAAGCTCTGGTTTTTCTTACTAGAAAAGCAAGGTACAATCTTGTAAAAGTAGCTGAAATTTGATATAGTAGTCCTATGTGAAAGACAAAGGAGAATATAATGGAATCACAATATACATTTTTAATCATTCTTGTGGCTATGGTGGGCTTGATGTTCTTTACGCAACGCTCTCAAAAGAAACAAGCACAAAAACGTATGGAAAGCTTGAATAAATTACAAAAAGGCTATGAAGTTATTACAATCGGTGGACTTTATGGAACAGTCGATGAAGTAGATACAGAAAAGAAAACAATTGTTCTTGATGTAGATGGGGTTTACTTGACTTTTGAACTAGCTGCTATCAAGACAGTATTACCACTTAAAGAAACAGCTTCACTCGAAGGTGCAATTGAAAAATAAGACGGGATCACTAACTCCCGTTTTTCTATAAAAGAAAGGAAATGGGATGAAAAAACTAGTCTTTGTCTGTCTGGGAAATATTTGTCGCAGCCCTATGGCCGAGTTTGTTATGAAATCAATGACAGATAACTACGAAATCCAAAGTCGAGCGACTTCCTCTTGGGAACATGGCAATCCGATTCATAAGGGAACTCAAGGGATTTTTCAACAGTATGAGATTCCTTATGAAAAAGGCAAGACATCGCTTCAGATTAGTAAGGAAGATTTTGAAGCCTTTGATTATATTATCGGCATGGATGCTTCAAATATTTCTGACTTATGTCAGATGTGTCCAGCAGACTGTCAAGATAAGATTTACTCATTCGCATCTGAAAGTGTTCCAGATCCTTGGTATACAGGTGATTTTGAGGAAACTTATCAGCGTGTTCAAGAGGGATGTCAAACTTGGCTAGAACGTTTAGAAAAGGAGAGTGAAGGTGGAAAATCTTAAGAATTTTTACGAGAAGTATCGTGTCTATCTGACTCGTCCACGTTTAGAGCTTTTGGCAGTAGTTATGATTGTTTTCTGTGCCGTACTCGTCTTTTTTCTAAATATTCCCGGAAAAGGTGTTCTAAAGCTTGATAATGGAACGATTGTTTACGACGGCAGTCTTGTCCGTGGTAAAATGAATGGCCAAGGTACCATTACCTTCCAAAATGGAGACCAATATACAGGTGGTTTCAACAATGGAGCCTTCAACGGAAAAGGTACCTTTCAATCTAAAGAAGGCTGGACCTACGAAGGTGATTTTGTAAATGGTCAGGCTGAAGGAAAAGGGAAACTAACAACAGAACAAGAAGTCGTTTATGAAGGGACTTTTAAACAAGGCGTTTTTCAACAAAAATAAAGCCTCCTTATCAAAGGAGGTATTGTTAGAATGTTAAAGTAAGCGCTTACCTGTAAACCCCTTTCTTTCCAAGCCCCTCTTCCAATCAAGCTTGTGAAATAAAAAATATTTGAAATTAATTTCACAAACTCTAAAGAAAAAACTTGACAAGTAAAGAGAATGAGAAAAAATTCACAAACAATAAAAAATTCTTTGTGAAATGTTTATGAAACTGTTTACAAAGTTGAAATAATGCGTTATAATAAACTTGTGAAAAAATTAACAAAGGATATCGATCCTTGAAAGCTATGGAGGAAAATATGGCTGATAAAAAAACTGTGACACCAGAGGAAAAGAAACTCGCTGCTGAAAAGCATGTCGATGGGTTGGTGCAAAAAGCTTTAGTTGCTCTTGAGGAAATGCGTAAACTCGACCAAGAACAGGTCGACTACATCGTAGCTAAAGCGTCAGTGGCAGCTTTGGATGCCCACGGAGAATTGGCTTTACATGCCTTTGAAGAAACAGGACGTGGTGTATTTGAAGATAAAGCAACTAAGAACTTGTTTGCTTGTGAACACGTAGTAAACAACATGCGTCATACTAAGACAGTTGGCGTTATCGAAGAAGACGATGTAACAGGTTTAACCCTTATTGCTGAACCAGTTGGTGTTGTTTGTGGTATCACTCCAACAACAAACCCAACCTCAACAGCGATCTTCAAATCATTGATTTCATTGAAGACTCGTAATCCAATCGTTTTTGCCTTCCACCCATCAGCTCAAGAATCATCAGCTCACGCAGCTCAAATCGTTCGTGATGCTGCGATTAAAGCAGGAGCTCCTGAAAACTGTGTGCAGTGGATTACTGAACCATCTATGGAAGCAACTAGTGCCCTTATGAACCACGAAGGTGTTGCAACAATCCTTGCAACAGGTGGTAATGCCATGGTTAAAGCTGCATACTCATGTGGTAAACCAGCTCTTGGGGTAGGTGCCGGAAACGTTCCAGCTTATGTTGAAAAATCAGCTAACATCCGCCAAGCTGCACACGATATCGTCATGTCTAAATCATTTGATAATGGTATGGTCTGTGCATCTGAACAAGCGGTTATCATTGATAAAGAAATTTACGATGAATTTGTAGCAGAGTTCAAATCTTACCACACTTATTTTGTAAACAAAAAAGAAAAAGCTCTTCTTGAAGAATTCTGCTTCGGCGTGAAAGCAAACAGCAAAAACTGTGCTGGTGCAAAATTGAACGCTGATATCGTTGGTAAACCAGCAACTTGGATTGCAGAACAAGCAGGATTTACAGTTCCAGAAGGAACAAACATTCTTGCTGCAGAATGTAAAGAAGTTGGTGAAAACGAGCCATTGACTCGTGAAAAATTGTCACCAGTTATCGCAGTTTTGAAATCTGAAAGCCGTGAAGATGGTATTGCTAAAGCTCGTCAAATGGTTGAATTTAACGGTCTTGGCCACTCAGCAGCTATCCACACAGCTGACGAAGAATTGACTAAAGAATTTGGTAAAGCTGTTAAAGCTATTCGTGTTATCTGTAACTCACCTTCTACTTTCGGTGGTATCGGGGACGTTTACAATGCCTTCTTGCCATCATTGACACTTGGATGTGGTTCTTACGGACGCAACTCAGTTGGGGATAACGTTAGTGCCATTAACCTCTTGAATATCAAAAAAGTCGGAAGACGGAGAAATAACATGCAATGGATGAAACTTCCTTCAAAAACATACTTTGAACGTGATTCAATTCAATACCTTCAAAAATGTCGTGACGTTGAACGTGTCATGATCGTTACTGACCATGCCATGGTAGAGCTTGGTTTCCTTGATCGTATCATCGAACAACTTGACCTTCGTCGCAATAAGGTTGTTTACCAAATCTTTGCTGATGTAGAACCAGATCCAGATATCACAACTGTAAACCGTGGTACTGAGATTATGCGTGCCTTCAAACCAGATACAATCATCGCTCTCGGTGGTGGATCTCCAATGGATGCTGCTAAAGTAATGTGGCTCTTCTACGAGCAACCAGAAGTGGACTTCCGTGACCTTGTACAAAAATTCATGGATATCCGTAAACGTGCCTTCAAATTCCCATTGCTTGGTAAGAAGACTAAATTCATCGCGATTCCAACTACATCTGGTACAGGATCTGAAGTAACACCATTTGCCGTTATCTCTGATAAAGCAAATAACCGTAAATACCCAATCGCTGACTACTCATTGACACCAACCGTGGCAATCGTAGACCCTGCTTTGGTATTGACAGTTCCTGGATTTGTTGCTGCGGATACTGGTATGGACGTATTGACCCACGCGACTGAAGCTTACGTATCACAAATGGCTAGCGACTACACTGACGGTCTTGCACTTCAAGCCATCAAACTTGTATTCGAAAACCTTGAAAGCTCAGTTAAGAACGCAGACTTCCATTCACGTGAGAAAATGCATAACGCTTCAACAATCGCTGGTATGGCCTTTGCCAATGCCTTCCTAGGTATTTCTCACTCAATGGCCCATAAGATTGGTGCGCAATTCCACACAATCCACGGTCGTACAAATGCAATCTTGCTTCCATACGTCATCCGCTACAACGGTACACGTCCAGCTAAGACAGCAACATGGCCTAAGTACAACTACTACCGTGCAGATGAAAAATACCAAGATATCGCACGCATGCTTGGACTTCCAGCTTCTACTCCAGAAGAAGGTGTGGAATCTTACGCAAAAGCTGTCTACGAACTTGGTGAGCGCGTAGGTATCCAAATGAACTTCAAGGCACAAGGAATCGATGAAAAAGAATGGAAAGAACATTCTCGTGAATTGGCCTTCCTTGCTTACGAAGACCAATGTTCACCAGCTAACCCACGTCTTCCGATGGTTGACCACATGCAAGAAATCATCGAAGATTCTTACTATGGTTACAAAGAAAGACCAGGACGCCGTAAATAATTGTTATCAGCCTAGAGGCAGGAGAAATCCTGTCTCTTTTTTTGTAATTCTATTTGAAAAATGGTATAATCATCGCATATATTTATTTGAAAATCAAATATTTTATAATCATGCGAGGGGCAAATGAACAAGATAAATGAGTTAGGGGATAAAGTGCGACTTTTAAGAGAGGAAAAAGGGCTTAGTCGCCCAGTATTTTGTGGGGATGAGTCTGAATTATCAGTGCGTCAGTTGGTGAGAATCGAAAAAGGAGAATTTCGCCCGACTATAAAAACACTAGAATATATTGCAGATAGATTAGAAATTCCGTCCTATGTCTTGATGCCAGATTATAAGGAATTGCCTAAACGCTACCAAGAATTAAAATACTTTCTTTTACATCATCCTGACTATGGAGATAAGGAGTTGCAGGAACAAAAGGAAGAATATTTCGATGAGATTTTTGAGAATTTTTATGATGATTTGCCACGTGATGAGAAAGTGCTAGTGGATTGTCTTCAAGCTATAGATGCAGTGAGAATGACTAGTAATTCCTTATATGGAAGCAGTGTGATTGAGGACAGTCTTCAAGACTTACTATCCAGAGATGTATATAGGGCTGAGGAATTGTTGAAATTGAGACTGTATTTTCTTTGTCAGTTAATGGATGGTTTAAACGAGGGTGAGATAAAAAAGTCTGAGCATGAAACTATTCTTTATTTTCATGACAAATTAAGTTCTCAGGTTGATAAGATAGAGTTCGATTGTTTGGACTTACTTAGAGACTCCTTGTTAGCTTCTTTAACTTGTATAGAGATTATGGGGTTGCTTCATTATTTTAAGAGGGCAGTCGAGACCTTAAATAAAATAGGGCAAAAAACACGAGATTTTCAAAAGCAACCGATTGTACTTATGGTCGAATGGAAATATTATATTCAGACTGATTATGATACAGCAAAACAAAAGTATGAAGAAGCAAAAATGATGGCGAGGATGTTTGGTAATGAGAAGTTAATTGTTAGTTTAGATAATGAATGGAGCGAAGACTTAGAAAGGTATTGTTAAATGCTTTATAGGAGTGACATTTCTGTCATTGAGAGAATGCCGCTTTTTTGTTACAATGAATTTTATACTCAATGAAAATCAAAGAGCAAACTAGGAAACTAGCCGCAGGCTGTACTTGAGTACGGCAAGGCGACGTTGACGTGGTTTGAATTTGATTTTCGAAGAGTATTACTTGATATACATCCAGAAGCAAACTAGGCAGTAGAGAGAATTCTAAGTAGTAGGCCTATAGGGTCAATCAACTTGAAGGATTTTCTGTAAGTATGATGTATGACGATAACAGTTTTAAACAAGGGGGAAAGAATGTCCATTTTATCCATTAAAAATATTTCAAAATTTTATGCCTTGGACGGTAAACATCAAGAACAGGCTTTAAAGAATATAAACCTGCAGATTGCAAAAGGTAAAATTACAGCGATTTACGGGCCGTCGGGCTGTGGCAAAACTAGCTTGCTAAACATTATCAGTGGTCTAGATAGACAATATGAAGGAGTTTTAGAATTTAAAGGGGAATCCCTCCGTGACTTATCAGAGATTGAACTAACTCAATTTCGTAAAAACAAGATTGGATTTGTGTTTCAAAACTTTAACCTTATTCCTCATCAGTCTGTCTTGGACAATGTCAAGCTACCTCTCTATGTCAAAGATTTATCTGACAGGGAGATGACAATGATTGCAAAGGAGCAATTAAGTAACTTGGGTATGGAGCCTTTTATGGCTAAAAATGTTAAACAGCTTTCTGGCGGGCAAAAGCAACGTGTAGCAATCGCGCGTGCCTTGGTAAATCAGCCTGATATGATTGTAGCAGACGAGCCAACGGGTTCGCTGGATTCTCAATCCCAAGAAATGGTATTGGAAGTGTTTAAAAAATTAGCCCAAACAGGGGAAACAGTATTGATCGTAACCCATAATCCAGAGGTTGCAGAATATGCAGATGTGATTATCAAAATGAAGGATGGTGAAGTCGTTGAAGAAGTCAAAAAATAAAGGATTATCATTGAAAAACAAATTCAAACTTTCTTTAAATAACTTTCTGGAAAGAAAATGGCGTAACCTATTGATTGCGCTAGCAACTTCAATCGGTTTTGTAGGAGTCTTAATTTCTTTCGGCTTGGGAAATGCATTGATTTCGATGATTGATGAAAATACGAATGGAGGTCAAATCCCTTCTCAAGTTCAGATTGCTTTAAATACAGAAAATGCTGGACGAGGCTTTTTGAACCAAGATGATAAGAACTATATCACGGATACAGTTGGGAAAGAAGCTATTAAATATTTGGAGAGTCCTTTTGGGATGACCATGTCAAATATTACTATAGATGGGCAAGAAATGGATCTGAGTCAAACGATGCCTTCTTATGCTCAAGTAGTGAGTCTCTATGAGGATACAAGTATCTCTGTTAGTAGTAATGAGGCGGACAAAGTATTAGCCGGTTCCCTCTATAGTGATGCAAATGAACAGGGCTTGACAATTCCAATCAGTTTACTAAAAAGTTGGAATGAACAGACAGGAAAAAATCTGACGGCTAGTGATATTATTGGTAAATCAGTCTCAGCCAGCATTGTAGAAAATGCTGCCGAAGCTAGCAAGACTGCTCAATTTCAAACAAAGATTGTGCGTGTGATCAATGATGAAGATGACATGGAGGACAGCAACAGTTTCATGCCCTCTCATCAAATGGAAACGATTTTGAAAGAAGCTGGATTTACAAAAGCTGTATCTTATTTTATCTTGGAACTCAAAGATCCATCACAAACAAAAGCGATAACAGAAGAATTGCAGAAAAACAAGAAGTATACTGTTCTTTCTCAACAGAAGGTTCTTGATATTGTGATTACCTTTATTCGTGTCATTCAGGGATTGTTGATTGTACTTTCATCACAAGCTATTGTGGTAGCAGCGGTCATGATTGGTATCATTATTTACATCAATATCATGCAACGTTCTAAGGAAATAGGTGTCATGAAGGCAGTTGGTTATCAAAATCGTGATGTCAAAGGGATTTTTATTTACGAGGCTATCTGGATTGTAGGAATCGCCTTGCTGCTGGCATTTTTGGTTGCACAAGGGATGGGAAGTTTGGCGAATGCGATTGTAAGTCACTTTTACCCATCCATCACGAAGGTTTTTGAATTAAATTTGTTATCTGTTTTAGGAACTCTAGTTTTCGCTCTATTACTTGGTTATGTCTCAGCCTACTTCCCGGCACGTAAAATTAGTAAAATGGATCCTGTAGAATCGCTACGCTATGAATAGTCAAGGGTGTTACTAGATTATCGTCTCCCAAAAAGAAACTAACATAGAAAAATAATGCCCGTACTTGCAATTCAACTCAAATAGTTATATAATAGGTTTGTTGAAAGGTGATTTGTAGTGATTCAAGTTACTCTTTTCACAATAAAAATTTCATGATTTTCATAAGGAGGAAATCACTAATGGTAGTTAAAGTTGGTATTAACGGTTTCGGACGTATCGGTCGTCTTGCTTTCCGTCGTATCCAAAACGTAGAAGGTGTTGAAGTTACTCGTATCAACGACCTTACAGATCCAGTTATGCTTGCACACTTGTTGAAATACGACACAACTCAAGGTCGTTTCGACGGTACTGTTGAAGTTAAAGAAGGTGGATTCGAAGTTAACGGTAAATTCGTTAAAGTTTCTGCTGAACGTGATCCAGAACAAATCGACTGGGCTACTGACGGTGTAGAAATCGTTCTTGAAGCTACTGGTTTCTTTGCTAAGAAAGCAGCTGCTGAAAAACACTTGCACGCAGGTGGAGCTAAAAAAGTTGTTATCACTGCTCCTGGTGGAAACGACGTTAAAACAGTTGTATTCAACACTAACCACGACGTTCTTGACGGTACTGAAACAGTTATCTCAGGTGCTTCATGTACTACAAACTGCTTGGCTCCAATGGCTAAAGCTCTTCAAGATAACTTTGGTGTTGTTGAAGGATTGATGACTACTATCCACGCTTACACTGGTGACCAAATGATCCTTGACGGACCACACCGTGGTGGTGACCTTCGCCGTGCTCGCGCTGGTGCTGCAAACATCGTTCCTAACTCAACTGGTGCTGCAAAAGCTATCGGTCTTGTAATCCCAGAATTGAACGGTAAACTTGACGGATCTGCACAACGCGTTCCAACTCCAACTGGATCAGTTACTGAATTGGTAGCTGTTCTTGAAAAGAACGTTACTGTTGATGAAGTGAACGCAGCTATGAAAGCAGCTTCAAACGAATCATACGGTTACACAGAAGATCCAATCGTATCTTCAGATATCGTAGGTATGTCTTACGGTTCATTGTTTGACGCAACTCAAACTAAAGTTCTTGACGTTGACGGTAAACAATTGGTTAAAGTTGTATCATGGTACGACAACGAAATGTCATACACTGCACAACTTGTTCGTACTCTTGAATACTTCGCAAAAATCGCTAAATAATTCTAGAGTCGATAGAAAAGCAAGGCCTCTTGGTCTTGCTTTTCTTATATGGAAAAATGGATGACACAATCATCCATTCTTTTTTATTTCTCTTTCGAAAGTATCTGAAAGGGCAGTGAAGCTTAATTTTTCTAATGTAAGTGGATGGGTAAAGGAAAGTCGAAAGGCATGAAGCATAAGTCGATTTGATTTTCCTTTACTATTATAGAGAGGGTCGCCCAAAATAGGGAAGTTATGATGCGAAAGATGCACACGGATTTGATGCGTTCGCCCTGTCTTTAGTTTGCAACGGACAAGGGTTGTTTTGTTGGGAAATTGCTTTAATCTGCTTACCTGCGTTTCAGCATATTGCCCATTTTTTGCATCAACTATTCTTTTTCTACGATCATGGCGATCACGTCCGATTTTGTCCCTGAAAACAAGTTCTTTGCCGTTGATATTTCCGTCAACAAGTGCCCAATATTCCCTGGAAATCTCTTTTTTCTCCAATAAGCGGTTGAGAATGGGTAGAATAAAAGCATTTTTAGCAAAGAGAACTAAGCCGCTGGTTTCCATGTCCAGACGATGAACGACATAACAGGTCTGGTCAACGTAGGCACTGACATGGTTAAGAAGGGCGATTTCGTTTGGCTGATTACCATGCGTTTTCATCCCCTCTGGTTTGTTCACAATAACCAAGTGTTGATCTTGATAAACTTCCTGAACGAGATTTGGGTTGCCCCAAGGGATTTCCTTTTTGGGATAATCTTCCTCGTCAAAAGTCAACTCGCAAACATCTCCAGGCTTCACCGTCTCGTTCCAATGAACTTCTCGCTGATTAATCAAAATGTGTTTCTTGATTCTCAAAAAATGACGGATTTTTCTAGGGATGAGGAGTTGTTCCTCAAGTAATTGCTTTACCGTCATTTGAGGTAGAGAGTCTGGTAATGTAAATGTGAATTTCATACAGATATTGTAACAAAAAAAGCCCTATTTGGATAGGAAATAGCTAAATTCTTGTCTTCCTATGATGAAGATGATAAAATAAACGCATGAAATTAGATAAATTATTCGAGAAATTTCTTTCTCTTTTTAAAAAAGAAACAAGTGAATCAGAGGATTCTGATTCTACTAGCTTACGTCGCTCTCGTAGTGATCGAAAAAAATTAGCCCAAGTAGGTCCGATTCGAAAATTCTGGCGTCGCTATCATCTAACAAAGATTGTCCTTATACTAGGTTTGAGTGCAGGCTTGCTAGTTGGAACCTATTTGTTTGCTGTAGCTAAGTCAACCAATGTTAACGATTTGCAAAACGCCTTGAAAACTCGGACTATCATTTTTGACCGTGAAGAAAAAGAGGCTGGTGCCTTGTCTGGTCAAAAAGGAACTTATGTTGAATTGACTGATATCAGTAAAAATTTGCAGAATGCCGTTATTGCGACAGAAGACCGCTCTTTCTATAAAAATGACGGGATTAACTATGGTCGTTTCTTCTTGGCGATTGTCACTGCTGGTCGTTCAGGTGGTGGATCTACTATTACCCAGCAGCTGGCTAAAAATGCCTATTTGTCACAGGATCAAACTGTTGAGAGAAAAGCGAAAGAATTTTTTCTTGCCTTAGAATTAACAAAAAAATATAGTAAGGATCAAATCTTAACCATGTACCTTAACAACGCTTATTTTGGAAATGGTGTGTGGGGTGTAGAAGATGCGAGTAAGAAATATTTTGGAGTTTCTGCATCAGAAGTGAGTTTGGATCAAGCTGCCACTCTAGCAGGGATGCTCAAGGGGCCGGAACTGTATAATCCCTTGAATTCCGTAGAAGATTCTACCAATCGGCGCGATACTGTCTTGCAGAATATGGTTGCAGCAGGATATATTGATAAAAACCAAGAAACCGAAGCTGCAGAAGTTGATATGAATTCGCAATTGCACGATAAGTATGAAGGGAAAATCTCAGATTATCGCTATCCTTCTTATTTTGATGCGGTTGTTAATGAAGCTGTTTCCAAGTATAATCTAACAGAGGAAGAAATCGTCAATAATGGCTACCGTATTTACACAGAGCTGGACCAAAACTACCAAGCAAATATGCAGGTTGTCTATGAAAATACAGCGCTATTTCCGAGGGCTGAGGATGGAACATTTGCTCAATCAGGAAGTGTAGCTCTTGAACCGAAAACAGGAGGAGTTCGTGGAGTTGTCGGTCAAGTTGCTGACAATGATAAAACTGGATTCCGGAATTTCAACTATGCAACCCAATCAAAACGTAGCCCTGGTTCTACAATTAAGCCTTTAGTTGTTTATACGCCAGCAGTTGAGGCAGGTTGGGCTTTGAATAAGCTCTTGGATAACCATACCATGCAGTATAACAGCTATAAGGTTGATAACTATGCAGGAATCAAAACGAGTCGAGAAGTTCCTATGTATCAAGCCTTGGCAGAATCGCTTAATCTACCTGCTGTTGCCATTGTTAATGATTTGGGCGTCGACAAGGCTTTTGAGGCAGGAGAAAAATTCGGACTCAACATGGAAAAGGTCGACCGTGTTCTTGGCGTCGCCTTGGGAAGTGGTGTCGAAACCAATCCTCTGCAAATGGCTCAAGCATATGCTGCCTTTGCAAATGAAGGTTTAATGCCGGAAGCACATTTTATTAGTAGAATTGAAAATGCTAGTGGACAAGTTATTGCAAGCCATAAAAATTCACAAAAACGGGTGATTGATAAGTCTGTAGCTGACAAGATGACCAGTATGATGTTGGGGACATTCACTAACGGAACCGGTATTAGTTCATCGCCTGCAGACTATGTCATGGCAGGAAAAACTGGTACAACCGAAGCTGTTTTTAATCCTGAATACACAAGTGACCAGTGGGTGATTGGTTATACTCCAGATGTAGTGATTAGCCACTGGCTTGGTTTTCCGACCACTGATGAAAATCACTATCTAGCTGGCTCCACTTCAAATGGTGCAGCTCATGTCTTTAGAAACATTGCAAATACCATTTTACCTTATACGCCAGGAAGTACCTTTACAGTTGAAAATGCTTATAAGCAAAATGGAATTGCACCAGCCAATACAAAAAGGCAAGTACAAACCAATGATAATAGCCAGACAGATGATAATTTGTCTGATATTCGAGGACGTGCGCAAAGTCTAGTAGATGAGGCTAGCCGGGCTATCTCAGATGCGAAGATTAAGGAAAAGGCTCAAA
>CAUQGR010000052.1:0-11684 GCA_963517545.1 uncultured Streptococcus sp.
AATACTATGCTAACGACCAGAACCTGCCCAATAGGATAACTTATAGTGAATATAGTGATAAACGAGAAGCCAACTATGGTGGCACTCTAAACATCACGTCTATCAAACAAGCTAATGACGGAGTTTATGCAACCTATGAAGGGCAATTGACACCTCTCCAATAGTGATAAATTGATAACCAGCCTGTCTTCATCCAGTCATGCTGGTTTTTAAGTTCATTTTAAATCCTTACCTATTCTCCCCAACTGTGCTATACTTAATTTAGTACATTCTTTGAGATTGGAGCCAATATGAAAATCCATAAAACCGTCAATCCTGTTGCCTATGAAAATACCTATTACCTAGAAGATGAAAAGCACCTCATCCTTGTCGATCCTGGTAGCCATTGGGAAGCCATTCGTCAGACCATCGAGAACATAAACAAATCAATCTGCGCCATTCTATTGACCCACGCCCATTATGACCATATCATGAGTTTAGACTTGGTGCGCGAGACTTTTGGCAATCCTCCCGTCTATATCGCAGAGAGCGAAGCCAGCTGGCTCTACACTCCTGTCGATAATCTCTCTGGTCTTCCCCGCCACGATGATATGGCAGATGTAGTCGCAAAACCTGCAGAACACACCTTTGTCTTTCATGAAGAATACCAACTGGAGGAATTTCGTTTTACTGTCTTGCCAACACCAGGGCACTCTATCGGTGGTGTTTCCCTAGTCTTTCCTGATGCCCACCTAGTCTTGACAGGTGATGCCCTATTCCGTGAAACAATCGGACGGACGGACCTTCCGACTGGTAGCATGGAGCAACTCCTTCACAGTATCCAGACTCAACTTTTCACCCTACCAAACTACGATGTCTATCCAGGGCATGGTCCAGCTACAACCATCGCTCACGAAAAAACTTTCAATCCTTTTTTCTAGTAAAATGATATCAATGACTATCACAATTTAATACTCAATGAAAATCAAAGAGCAAACTAGGAAACTAGCCGCAGGCTGTACTTGAGTACGGCAAGGCGACGTTGACGTGGTTTGAATTTGATTTTCGAAGAGTATAAGTAAACTATCCAGCAAATCTTTCCATTACAAAAGGCATCCTATCAAGGTTTTCACACCTGATTGGATGCCTTTTTCTGATGACTAGATTTTTTGCATTACCATATAATCACGCGCTCTTCTGGTGAACGCCACATACCGTCTCCTTCTTTGACATCATAGGTTGTAAAGAAATCATCGAAGTTTGGTACTTGTACATTGACACGGAGTTTGGCTGGTGCGTGCACATCGACGCTAGCCAAAAGTTTCATAAATTCTGGACGACCTTTCATGCGCCAGATGCGACCGAAGTTGTAGAAGAATTCTTCTGCTGAGAAGTCTGGTTCTCTCTTCGCTGCTTCAAGCGCTGCAGCGATTCCTCCCAAGTCAGCCACGTTTTCTGACACAGTCAATTTACCGTTTATAGTTGCACCATAAGAATCCTGTCCATCAAATTGGTCAATAACTTTTTGTGTTTTTTCCTTGAAGGCAGCATAATCGCTCTCTGTCCACCAGTCCTTAAGGCTACCATTTTCATCAAAGGAAGCTCCGTTGGTATCAAAGGCATGGGAAATTTCATGGGCAATAACTGCCCCAATACCACCATAATTAGCAGAAGATGACTGATGCAAGTCATAGAAAGGTGCTTGCAAAATGGCCGCTGGGAAGACAATCAGGTTCTTCTGTGGATTGTAGTAGGCGTTGACCATATGAGCAGGCATACCCCATTCCTTGTAGTCAACAGGTTGGTTCCACTTGCTCCAACTGTGTTTGATTTCCACACGCGCAAAGGCAAGAGCATTGTCAAAAAGACTAGCAGTCTCATCCACTGCCTTGTCCTTGTAGCGTTCTGGCAATTCTTCTGGGTAACCAATATAAGGCTTGATGACATTAAGTTTGACAATGGCCTTGTCACGAGTTTCTGGAGTCAGCCAGTCATTCTTGGCCAAGCGTTCCTTATAGACATCAATCATGGTTGCCACTTTTTTCTCCACATCCGCCTTGGCTTCTGGGGAGAATTTTTCATGGGCATACCAGAGACCCAAGGCTTGTTTGAATGGACCTTGTGCTAGCTGGTAGGCTGCCTTAACCTTGTCTTTGGCTTCTGGAACTCCAGAAAGCGCACGACTGTAGGCACCAGACAAGACACGGATTTCTTCTGTTAAATAGCTAGTTGAAAGATTGACAACACTCAAAATCAAGGTTGCCTTGAGGAGAGGCCAAGCTTCTTCACTATAGAACTGGTCTGCTGCTTGCCAGAAACGTTCCTCGTCTACAATAACCTTGTCTGGCACTTGTCCAAGAACGGCTTGGAAGAAATCATCCAAAGGTAGGGCAGGCGCGAATTTTTTGAAATCTTCATAAGAATATGGATGGTAGAGTTTAGCATATTCTGAACTTTCTTCATTAGAGAGCACCACTGCTGCAACTCGGCGGTCCAATTCTAGTCTTTTCTCAAGCAAGTCTTCAATTTCTTCATCAGAGAAATCATAAACCTTGAGAAGATTTGCGCTAGTTTCTTTCCAAAGAGTCAAGAGCTCTTCGCGTTGAGGATGGTCTTCAGCATAGTAGGTCGTATCTGGCAAGATTGTGCTTGGAGCACTGGCCCAGAGAACATTGATTCTGGCATCCATAAAGTCTGGTGATACACCAAAAGGTAGGAAGTTAGGTTTTCCTGCAAGTTCAAACTCTGCTAGTCTAGCTGTAAAATCCGCAAAAGTCTCCAATTCTTGGAATTCTTTAAGAAGTGGTAAGACAGGTGTGATACCGTCAGCTTCTCTCTTGTCAAAATCACGAACTAGGCGGTGGTATTTGACAAAGTTTGCCAAGATAGCATCCTCAGGCACCTCTTCACCTGCCAACCACTTGTCTGTTGTCGCCAGCATCAGATCTTCAATTTCCTGGTCTAAATCAACAAAACCTCCCGTTTGAGACTTATCTGCTGGGATTTCAGCTGTCTTCTGCCATTCTCCATTGATTGCATCATAAAAATCGTCTTGATAACGTGTCATCTTGTTCTCGCTTTCATTTGTACTTGTTTTTAGCTTAACAAAAATTAACTGGGAATGCAATTAAAATACAAGATTAAAAGAACTTAAATATTTTACTGTTAATATTTTAATTTTTTAAAAAATTAACTTGACTTAATTTTTTTTTTAAGGTATATTAAGAGTTAGGAGGAATATAAGTTTATGATACGTATCGAAAACCTCAGTGTCTCCTACAAAGAAACGTTGGCACTTAAGGATATTTCACTAGTGCTCCAAGGACCAACAATTACTGGTATCATTGGTCCAAACGGTGCTGGGAAATCAACACTATTAAAAGGGATGCTGGGAATTATCCCACATCAAGGTCAGGCATTTCTCGATGACAAGGAAGTGAAAAAATCCTTACATCGAATCGCCTATGTCGAACAAAAAATCAATATCGACTACAACTTTCCCATCAAGGTCAAGGAATGCGTCTCGCTAGGACTCTTTCCCTCTATCCCTCTCTTTCGCGGTTTAAATGCTAAACATTGGAAGAAAGTGCAAGAGGCCCTTGAAATCGTCGGCCTAGCTGACTACGCTGAACGTCAAATCAGTCAACTGTCTGGAGGTCAATTCCAGCGGGTCTTGATTGCCAGATGTTTGGTGCAGGAAGCCGACTATATCCTCTTGGATGAACCCTTTGTTGGGATTGACTCTGTCAGTGAGGAAATCATCATGAATACGCTGAGAGATCTGAAAAAAGCTGGGAAGACGGTTCTCATCGTCCACCACGACCTCAGCAAGGTTCCCCACTACTTCGATCAAGTCTTGCTTGTCAATCGAGAAGTGATTGCCTTTGGTCCGACCAAAGAAACCTTTACCGAAGCCAATCTCAAAGAAGCTTACGGTAATCGACTATTTTTCAATGGAGGTGACCTATGATTGCAGAATTTATCGATGGATTGCAAAAATTCCATTTCTTACAAAATGCCTTGATAACAGCCATTGTCATCGGGGTCGTAGCTGGAGCTGTGGGATGTTTCATCATTCTACGCGGGATGTCACTCATGGGAGATGCCATTTCACATGCTGTCTTGCCAGGTGTAGCCCTCTCCTTCATCTTGGGCCTTGACTTCTTTATCGGAGCCATTGTCTTTGGATTGCTAGCTGCTATCATCATTACCTACATCAAGGGGAACTCGATTATCAAAAGCGATACCGCCATCGGCATTACCTTTTCTTCTTTCTTAGCCCTCGGTATCATCTTGATTAGTGTCGCTAAAAGTTCAACTGACCTTTTCCATATCCTTTTTGGTAATATCCTGGCCGTCCAAGATACGGATATGTTTATTACTATGGGTGTAGGAGCAGCCATTCTCTTGTTAATCTGGATTTTCTTCAAGCAACTCTTGATAACATCCTTTGATGAACTCTTGGCTAAAGCCATGGGAATGCCTGTCAATTTCTATCACTACTTACTCATGGTACTCCTAACTCTCGTATCTGTAACAGCCATGCAAAGTGTCGGAACTATCCTGATTGTAGCCATGCTGATTACCCCAGCTGCAACTGCTTATCTGTATGCTAATAGCCTGAAAAGTATGATTTTCCTTTCCTCAACCTTTGGAGCTACAGCTTCAGTTTTGGGACTCTTTATCGGCTATAGCTTTAACGTTGCGGCAGGTTCTAGTATCGTGCTTACAGCCGCTAGTTTCTTTCTCATTAGCTTCTTTATCGCTCCAAAACAACGATATTTGAAACTGAAAAATAAACATTTGTTAAAATAAGGGGCAAAACCCCAATAAATTGGAGGATCTAATGAAAAAATTAGGTACATTACTCGTTCTCTTTCTTTCCGTCATTGCTCTTGTAGCATGTGCTAGCGGAAAAAAAGATGCAGCTTCTGGTCAAAAACTAAAAGTTGTTGCTACAAACTCAATCATCGCTGATATTACTAAAAATATTGCTGGTGACAAGATTGATCTTCACAGTATCGTTCCTGTTGGTCAAGACCCACACGAATACGAACCACTTCCTGAAGACGTTAAGAAAACTTCTCAAGCTGATTTGATTTTCTATAACGGTATCAACCTTGAAACAGGTGGCAATGCTTGGTTTACAAAATTGGTAGAAAATGCTAAGAAAACTGAAAACAAAGACTACTTTGCAGTCAGCGAAGGCGTTGATGTTATCTACCTTGAAGGCCAAAACGAAAAAGGCAAAGAAGACCCACACGCTTGGCTTAACCTTGAAAACGGTATGATTTTTGCTAAAAATATCGCAAAACAATTGAGCGCTAAAGACCCTAGCAACAAGGAATTCTACGAAAAAAATCTCAAAGAATATACTGATAAGCTAGACAAACTTGACAAGGAAGCTAAAGAGAAATTTAACAACATCCCTGCTGAGAAAAAACTCATCGTAACCAGCGAAGGATGCTTCAAATACTTCTCTAAAGCCTACGGCGTTCCAAGTGCCTATATCTGGGAAATCAATACTGAAGAAGAAGGAACACCTGACCAAATCAAGACCTTGGTTGAAAAACTTCGCCAAACAAAAACTCCTTCACTCTTTGTAGAATCAAGTGTGGATGACCGTCCAATGAAGACTGTTTCACAAGACACAAACATCCCAATCTACGCACAAATCTTTACTGACTCTATCGCAGAACAAGGTAAAGAAGGCGACAGCTACTACAACATGATGAAATACAACCTTGACAAGATTGCTGAAGGATTGGCAAAATAATACTCTTCGAAAATCTCTTCAAACCACGTCAGCTTCCATCTGCAACCTCAAAACAGTGTTTTGAGCAACCTGTGGCTAGCTTCCTAGTTTGCTCTTTGATTTTCATTGAGTATAAGCCTCTGAAAAACGTCATTCTCACATGAGCTGGCGTTTTTTCTATGCCCATATTTCCGGTCAAATCATTGGAAAATTCCGACTGTTTCAGCTAAAATGGAAGAAAAAAGATTGGAGTATCCTATGGTAACTTTTCTCGGAAATCCTGTGAGCTTTACAGGTAAACAACTACAAGTCGGCGACAAGGCGCTTGATTTTTCACTCACTACAACAGACCTTTCTAAAAAATCTCTGGCTGATTTTGATGGCAAGAAAAAAGTCTTGAGTGTCGTGCCTTCTATCGATACAGGCATCTGCTCAACTCAAACGCGTCGTTTTAATGAAGAACTGGCTGGACTGGATAATACGGTTGTCTTGACTGTTTCCATGGACCTACCTTTTGCTCAAAAACGTTGGTGTGGTGCTGAAGGTATTGAAAATGCCATCATGCTCTCAGACTATTTCGACCATTCCTTTGGACGTGATTATGCCCTCTTAATCAATGAGTGGCACCTATTGGCACGCGCAGTCTTTGTCCTCGATACTGACAATACTATTCGCTACGTTGAATACGTGGACAATATCAACTCTGAACCAAACTTCGAAGCCGCAATTGCAGCTGCTAAAGCCCTATAGAAAAAATCCTCCGTTTCAAAGAGTTCCCTACTCTTTGAAACGGAGGATTTTTGTTTACGAGTAAATATAAGTTCAATCAGCTAAAAACAACTGCCTTACTCTACAGATTTCAGAGCTTCAAGCATATCAACCTTTCTCAGATGATGATTGACAAAGAAACCAAGTACTGTCAAAATGGTGCTTACTGCTGCCACTGGGATTACATAGACTTCCCAGCCTACCTGCGGATAAAAGAGAATAGTCGCAGGTGAAATCATTTGAATCAAAAATTGATGTAAATAGAAACCAGATACCAAACCAAGTACGATTCCCACAAGGGACAGCACAATCGTCTCACGGTAAATGTAGAGAGTGACTTCATTACTATGAAAACCGAGAACCTTGATAGTGGAGAGTTCACGGATTCTCTCAGCTACGTTGATATTGGTCAAATTGTAGAGGATAACAATAGCCAACAGAACTGATACGATGACCAAGATGGTCATGGTCTGATTGAGTGAACTTGCGACCGAGTCAAAGAGTCGAATGGCTGAAGCATTTTGGACAACGCTGGACACCGCAGATTGATTCATAAGTAAGCCAGCCTGCCATTCGATACTAGTAGCACTGGTATCCCTTAACGAGACCAGATAAGTGTTGGCTTGGGGTAGCTGTCCGTAAATTTGCTCATAGTCAGTCTGACTCATATAAATAAAGTGACCAACGTAGTTCTCAGCAATGGCAGCGACCTTTAGCTTCTTACCTTCAATTTCTAGAGTCTGTCCAACCTTAACACCTGCCAGCTGGGCAAGTTTAGCTGTAATAACGACGCCATCTTTTAATGTCAGCTCTTGCTGATGATGTTGCAGATGGATAAAGGGAGTCAAATCTTCCTTCTCTGTCATCATAAGGGTAATGGTTTGAAGACCAGCCTTACCTTTGAAATCCTTGTCTAGCGTTTGTGAATAGATTTTCTGGTAGGCTTGGATATCCTGCCCTTTCAACACTTCTTCTAGATTTGCCTTGTCCTGATTGGTCGCACTAGGATTTTCAGAGACAATCATTTGATACTGTTGGATTTGTTGAAACTGTCTAGACGGAACTCCTGCTACAGAGGATTGGATTCCCAAACCTGCAAAGAGCAGGGCTACAGAACCTGCCACACCAAAGATCGTCATCAACATCCGTTGCTTATAACGGAAGATATTGCGAGCTGTTACCTTATGAGTAAAACTGAGACGGTGCCAGATAAAGCCGATGCGCTCCAGTAAGATTTTAGCTCCTTTGACAGGTGGTTTAGGCAGTAAAAGCTGGGCTGCTTCGTCATGCAGTTCCCTCCGAGCCACCAGATAGGCTGGTAACACACTCGCCAACCAACTCAAGACAAGAGCCAGTAAGCTATAGGTCCAATGGAACTGAATCTGGGTTTCTCCCACCACCATGCCTTTTGTAATGACACTTGAAATCACACCGGCTAGCAAATAATGGCCAAGTATACTACCTAGAGCCGTTCCGACAGTCCCAGCTACTAGACCATAAAGGAGAAACTTGGCAATAATATCCTTACTGCGATAGCCCAAGGCCTTAAAAATCCCTGCATGTGTTCGCTCTTCATCCACAAAGCGAGTCATGGTTGTAAAGGTCACCATAGCTGCTACGGCATAAAGCACTACAGGAAAGATATTGCCCACTGCCCGAATACTGGCTGAAGCATTGCTGTACATGAGATAGCCCTGACCACCTGGCATGGTCTGACGATTATAGACCTGATACTTGGGCTCAGCCAAATCATCCAAGACTTGCTGATGTTTTTCTAATTTTTCCTTTTCTTGGGCTAGATTTTGTTCAGCTTGCTTTAGTTTGTCCTCTTCCTTGCTCAATTCCTGCTTGGCTTGGGTGAGTTGAGCACTAGCCTGCTCTCTCTGAGCTTGAGGAAGCAAGGCTAGTTGACTTTCCTGAGCCTGTAAACGGGCTTGGGCAGCTGCTAAACGACGTTTGCCTTCCTGCAAATTAGCCTGAGCCCGGTCAAGAGTTTCTTGCCCCTTATCGAGAGATTCTTGGCCTTCTTTTTTCAAAAGTTGCAGACGTGCCTTGCCATTATCCGACAAAGCTTGTTCAAGGTTTTCCTGATGTTGCTTGGATTTTTCTTCATAAGCTGATGAAAAGGCATTTAAACCTGCTAAATCTTGATATTTCAAGCGTGCTATATTATAGACTTTTTGATCAAACTGGCTAGGTAAAATCACCCCGTAGGCTGTCAGAGTCCCACTTCCACTTCCTGCGTAGCCCATATCTCGCTGGGAGAGGATTTCAGCTGAATCTACAAAACCAGTAATGGTATAAGTATGGTCTTTTAAAGAGGAATGACCCTCTTCTTTTTCTTTAAAACTAATCTCCTGTCCCACGCTATATTGACTCTGCAGATGACTTGCCAAAGCGATTTCCTGGTCGGACTGAGGAAGTCGTCCTTCTCTTAACTGAAAGGTTGAAATTCGCTCTGGTTTGGAGTACAGCCGAATGGCATCCTGCCCATTCTCCATAGTCACATCTGTCAAGTAGCCAAACTCAACCTCTGCGCCCTGCGTCTGTTCTAGTTCTTCTTGATCTGCTTGATCCAAGCCATAGTTAGACATGACTGCCAAATCCAAGGTTTTAGCAGCTCTTAAATAAGTATTGGCGGTCGCCTCCATATTAGGACTAGTTACTTTGAGGCCTACTAGAGCTAGAGACCCCAACATCATTAAGGTCAAGATGGATAAAAAACGCCCCTTGGAGCCTGTGAAGGACTGAATCAAGTCCTTCCAATAGGTTTTTCGCTTCATCATGCTAGTACTCCAATGTATCAATATCCTGAGGATGCTGGTTGAACACCACATCCTTGACACCGGCATCGTGCATATGAATCACGCGATCAGCAATTGGTGCTAAGGCTCCATTGTGAGTCACGATGATCACCGTCGCTCCCTTTTGACGAGACATATCTTGGAGGATTTTCAAAACCTGCTTACCCGTCTGATAATCCAAGGCGCCTGTCGGTTCATCACAAAGGAGAATTTTAGGATTTTTGGCTACCGCGCGTGCAATGGAGACTCGCTGTTGCTCCCCTCCAGAAAGCTGGGCTGGAAAGTTATTGAGACGATGAGCCAAACCTACATCTGTCAAGACCTGCTCAGGATTCAAGGCATCTGTCACGATTTCAGAAGCCAACTCCACATTTTCCTTTGCTGTTAGATTGGAAACTAGATTATAAAACTGAAAAACAAAACCGACATCATTTCTGCGGTAATTGGTTCTCTGGTGGGAACTATAGTCTGCAATATTGACACCATCAATCCAAATTTCCCCTTCATCATTGGTATCCATTCCCCCAAGAAGGTTGAGAACAGTTGACTTTCCTGCACCAGACGCACCTAGAATAATAACCAACTCACCCTTTTCAATCTCAAAATTCACATCGCGATTGGCCACAATCTCCGTGTCTCCAACCTGATAACGCTTGTAACAGCGTCTCATCTCAATATAAGCCATCAGACCCACCCTCTCTTAAACAAATTACTTCCTATTACCATTATATCGCTTTTTCAAGTTGTTGAAAACTGGGAACAAAAACAAAAAGCCTAGAAATCAATCCTAGGCTTACAATTTTTTATTTTCCAAGGTAGTATTCAGAAACTACGTTCAATTTTTCGTCGAATTCGAATACCAATGGTGGGAAGTTAGGGATTTCCACGTCCATGATTTCGTCATCTGACAAACCTTTGATGTGTTTTACAAGGGCACGGATTGAGTTACCGTGAGCTCCTACGAATACGTTTTTACCATCTTTAAGAGCTGGAGCGATTTTATCTTCCCAGAATGGAAGGGCACGTTCCAAAGTCACTTTCAAGTTTTCAGCATCTGGAATAACTGAATCGTCAAGTGAAGCGTAACGACGGTCAGTGTGAGCTGAGTGCTCATCATCACGATCCATGTTTGGAGGCAATACATCGTATGAACGACGCCAGATGTGAACTTGCTCATCACCAAATTGTTCAGCAGCTTCAGCTTTGTTTTTACCAGTCAAACCACCGTAGTGACGTTCGTTCAAGCGCCATGATTTTTCAACTGGAACCCACAATTGGTCAGAAGCTTCAAGAGCCAAGTTAGTTGTTTTGATCGCACGTTTCAATACTGAAGTGTAAGCTTGGTCAAATTCGATACCAGCTTCTTTGATCAATTTACCAGCGTCAATCGCTTGTTGTGTACCTTTTTCAGACAAATCAACATCAGCCCAACCAGTGAAAAGGTTAGCTTTGTTCCATTCAGACTCACCGTGGCGAGCAAAAACCAATTTTACCATTAGATGGATTCTCCTTTAAATTTTCCGAGGTTTCCCCTCGTTTATCTATTCTATTTTACACAATTTTTCACAAAAAAGCTAGTCAAAACCAAAAAGGAAAGGACTGTTTGGCAATCCTTTTCCTTATTTTTTATCCTTCAACTTTGAATTTTTTGAGACTTCCTAAAAATAGTGAACCACCGATAATTGCTAGGATTCCTCCTACCCAACCAAGGGCTGGAATCAAGCCAACTGCTCCACCTACGATTAATAGGACAGAAGGAGCAGAACCAACACGACTTTCTCCCTTATAGTATACAATCGCAACAATTCCTAAAACTAAAATAGCAATTTTTAAAACGGTTGGAAGTAAAACTCCTGCAACTCCTGCAACTGTTGTAGATGCAGTTAATTCAGGACTCTGTGTAGCTGTTGCTGTAGCTGCTGTACTTACAACTGCTGCTAGTAAAAGAAATGGGGCAATAAGCAAGTAGATTCCACCTACTAAACCAACAATACCACTATAAAGTGCTAAAGCTTTTGACTTCATAATAAATCTCCTTTAATGCTTTATGCTAAATATTATACCATAACTAGTTAAAATACTCAATTCATGAATATTCTCCAGACTACTCAAAACTATTTCTCTTCAAATCCTTCTGCGACTGCATCCGCAAAGTTTTCTTCTACGATGCTTGCACAGTGGTCACAAATGACTGCGTGGTAGCTGCGTTCTGCTGTTGTTGGGTCGATGCGACGGCAACGGTCACATACTTGGCCTGCAGCGCGTTCAACAGTGAAGGCTACATCTTCGAAGCTAACGGCAGCTTCTGGAGCTGGCCCTTCTGCGATGGTCAATTCAGACACGATCAAAAGTTGAGCCACATTGCTGTTTACTGCTTC